>JBGTKR010000324.1:0-3922 GCA_041744535.1 Pyrinomonadaceae bacterium | reverse complement strand
TTTCTCTTATGCGATTACGCTCCCTTTATCACGCCTTACGGACAGGAAGACTCGGTGCTGGTCAGACGTTTGCGGGAGATAGCGTGGAGGCTCAAATCAACGAAGGCGACGATAATTTTTGTCGGACCGAACTTTCCCGATGTTCAAACACTCGAAAAGGAAGTTACAAACATTGAACTTGAACTCCCGCAGGAAATTGAAATTGAGGAATCAATCGAACTTCAACTGGAAAATCTTCAAGCAAGCGGGCTTGAAATTGATTTGACAAAAGACACACGAATCGGACTTCTTCAGGCACTCTTGGGTTTAACCGCCGGTGAGATCTCAAATGTTATTGCCAAAGCCGTGATTAGCTGTCAAGGGCTTAATGAAGACTCGATAAAAGTTATTCTTGAAGAAAAGAAAAATGTTATTCGCGGAAGCGGCTCGCTCACTTATGTTCATCCCGAACCCGCGACAAATTTAGGCGGCTATAAATCTTTGCGGGCGATTCTGGAACGGGCGGCTTATACATTCAGCCCGCAAGCCAAAGCACGGTACGTCGAGCCGTGTAAAGGTATTTTGCTTGTCGGTTTGCCCGGTTGCGGAAAAGATTTGTGTAAACGGGTGGCCTCTTCAATCACAAATCGAGCATTGCTTGATCTTGATTTCGGTTCGATTATGGGCGAAGGCGGCGGCGTTATCGGCTCAAGTGCGATGAGTATTAAGCGGGCGTTATCCATTGCCGGAACGATTAAAGGTATCTTGGGCATTTCGGAATTTGAAAAGGCTGTGTCGGGAATGAAATCGTCTGGAAAAACCGACGGCGGCGAAACTGCCCGAACTATTTCCTATTTACTTAACTGGATGCAGGATAACAAAGATGTTCTTGTGTTTGCAACGGCAAACGATGTGCGTGATCTGGAGAGCGAGCAGTTCCGTATCGGGCGCTTTTCCTACATTCATTTTGTTGATCTGCCGAGTGCGGAAGATCGCAGCGAAATTTTCAAAGTTCATCTCAAAAAAAGGATACTTGAGCCTGATAAGTTCGATTTGGACAAACTTGTTGATAAGTCAAAAGATTTTTCAGGTGCGGAAATCGAAGGAGCGGTTAAAGACGGAGTTTTGGAGGCGTTTATTGATGGCAATCGGGTGGCTGAAACAAAGGATATTAAAAAGGCGATTGAAATGATTACGCCGACGGCTCAGATGATGAGCGAGAAGATCGAAGAAATCCGCAAGTGGGCGAGAAATAATATCAAAGGCATCGGTTCTGCGGCGGAAAATAATTCTTCTTTTGCCGGAACAGGCAAGCGAACCATCGAACTTTAATAAATAATCAAACTTTTTTGGAGAAAAATATGAGCAAATATATGGCTTTTGAAACGGAGGCTTTTGCAAATCGAGAACTTCTTGTTGAAGCACTAAAGGAAATGGGTTTTGAAAAGATCACCGTCGGGACGGATATTCTTCTCGAAGGCTGGGACAAACGCGATGAACAGGCGGCTGATGTAGTTATTCGCCGTAATGATGTAGAGAATCATCGTCTGCTCGGCGACATCGGTTTTCAAAAAACGAAGCAAGGTTACGTCGCAATTATTGATGATATGGATTTGAACTACCGTCTGGGACGGGATTTTATTCAAAGGTTGCAAACCCAATATCATGAGGCAACTGCTCGTAAAATGGCGAAAAGTCTGGGTGGAACGCTGATTAAGCAGCAAGTCGGAAAAACCATCAAGATCAGAGTTAAATTTTAGAAAGAGGAGAAAAGAAAAAATGCCGGAAATTGAATTTTTAATAGATATGGAAACGGGCGAGTGTCAAACCGAGATCAAAGGAATTGCGGGTGCGGCGTGTGAGAAAACGGCACAGCAATTGAAGAAATTACTTGGTAGTCCGAGTGTTGATAAGAAAACTAAGGAATATTATGTCAAACCGGAAATTAAGCGGCAGGTAAAAGGTAAATGAACTCGGAAATCGTTTTTATCCTTGAACCCGATACGGGACGCGTTACGGTTGAGTCTTCAAATGCGGCGGCAATAGTCGTTAATGAAGTTAAGCGGGATTTGGGACAATCGGTAGTTCTTAATTGTGGTCGTCCTCAAGATTCAATAGATAAATCCGATATTGGAAAAAACTTCCAAAGAGAATTAGCCCGAAAAGAAGCTGTTGACAGTAACGAGGAGGTTTATCTTTTTCGGCTTTACCATTATTCGACTGTTGATGGACCGGGGCGGCGAAGCGTAATTCAAGTGGCAGGTTGTTCAATTCGCTGTCCGGGTTGCTATGTTCCTGAAACGCACGAAAGAACAAACGGCAAACCGACTTTGATTGAAGCAATTGTTAGTGAAATTGATAAAAAAAGCGGTGAACACGATGGTGTAACGATTTTGGGTGGCGAGCCGTTTGACCAGACCGAATCTCTTGAAAAACTTGTCAAAAAGCTCAAAGAAAAAAATTATCACTTAACTATTTACACGGGTTTCACGCTCGAAAATCTGCTTGCCCGAAACAGCAAAAGCGTCAGGCAAATTTTAGCGAACACGGATTTGTTAATTGACGGTGCATTCAAAAGGGAATTTACAAAGAATGTTGGTGAATATAGAGGTTCGAGTAATCAAAGACTGATTTTTAATCCTCTTTTGAATGAAAAAATATGAGCGAACAGGAAAAAATCGAATTGGAAAAGTTTGAGAAATCCGAGTCTGAATTTTTTGAGTTTATCGGAATATGTCTTGAAGAAGGCTGGAGTCCGACACGTTGCCCGGAAGGTTGTATTGTCGAACTGGACGGAATATGTCCGCATAGTTTCAAGAGTTTTATTCTTGAAAACGGTTTTATCTAAATTGCAGGAAATTTTACTGTATCTGAAAAATCTAAAATTATGGAAGCAATAGTAAACGCGAAAAATCTGAAAGAGCAAGTCGGGGCGTTGCAGGGAATTCTGGCGAGAAAGGCATCAATCCCTGTTTTGAGCCAAATTAAAATAGAAGCGGGCGATAGAGGTGATTTGGTAATGACCGCGACGGATTTGGATGTATCTCTGATCATCGAACAGGAAGTCGATATTTTGCATTCCGGTTCGATTTGTCTGAGTGGTAAAAAACTCGGCGATATCGCCGGGACTTTGCCGAATGAGCCTGTTCATTTGAAGTTAGATAAGAAAGGCAAAAAAGTCGAATTTCGTGCCGGACGGTTTTTGAGCCGACTTGCCGGAATGAATAGTGATCAGTTTCCCGAAGTTGCTCGCACCAAAGGCGAATGGATAAAAATTTCCGCTAGTGTTCTTTATGAAGGCTTAAAACGCACAAGTTTTGCTGTTATTGATGATCAAAAGCGTTTTACGATTAACGGGATTTTGCTTCAGATCGAGAACGGTGAACTCAAAATGGTCAGCACCGATGGGGCTAGGCTTTGCGTATTTCGGATGATGTTGGGCGTTGTAGATAATTTGAATTTGAACTGTCTGGTCCCGATTAAAGCCGTCCGTGAACTTACAAAGATTATTTCAGATGAGCTTAGAGTTAATAAAGAATCTGAAATTAAAATCAAGAAGGGAAGTCAGCTTGAATTTGAGATCGGCAGCAAGACGATGACGGCACGCGAGATTACGGGGACATTTCCGAACTGGGAAATGGTTGTTCCAAAGGAATTCGAGTATTTTGCCGAAATAAATGCTTCGGAGTTTGCCGGTGCTTTAACCAGAGTCGGAGTTTTAGCCGATGGTATGCACCGCCGAGTTGAGATGGTTTTTTATCCGAATAAAGTTCGATTGAAATCGGAATCGCCCGAAACCGGGTTTTCAACTGAGGAAGTTGCCTGCACATTTCGGATTGTGGAACAGTCAGATAGTGTAAAAGATAATGCTGATGGTTGGAAGATTGCATTTAATGCGAAGTATTTGGCTGATTTTTTCTCGCTTCACAATGCAAAAAGCGTT
>JBGTKR010000323.1:0-2814 GCA_041744535.1 Pyrinomonadaceae bacterium | reverse complement strand
GCGGAATTTGTCGGGCAATGGTTGGAGAAATTCAAAGAATCCGTCCGGCTTCGTTTGATGGCGGATGTTCCGCTCGGAATGTTTTTGTCGGGCGGGATTGATTCTTCGGCGATTGCGGCGGTGATGTCGGAAATGGTAAATGAGCCGATCAAAACCTTTTCGGTTGGTTTTGCCGAACGTGAAGCGAATGAATTCAAATTTGCGAGAATGGTTTCGGAAAAATTCGGCACGGAGCATCACGAGATAACGATCACGCCCGAACAGTTTTTTGCTAAATTACCCGACCTCATTTGGCACGAAGACGAACCGCTCGGATTTGTCGCTTCAGTTCCGCTTTATTTTGTTTCCGAACTTGCTCAAAAATACGTCAAAGTCGTTTTAACAGGCGAAGGAAGCGACGAAATATTGGCGGGTTATGCCCGTTATTATAAGGCTTTGAAACTGCTCGAATACGGCAGGAAATACGAAAGTTTAACGCCGTCATTTTTGCGAAATGCCGTTAAAACAGGCGTTGGAACTTTGCCAAATAAACTCAATCGAAAATTAAACCGCACATTTTTAACTTTGGATTCCGATGTCGAAAGTTTGTATTTTGATAATTTTGCAATCTTCAATAAAAAGATGCAGGACAAACTTTTAAGCGACGAAACGAAGGCAAAAATTTCCGATAGAAATCCATACAAATTCATCAATCAATGGTTTAACGAAGAAAACGCTAAAGAATTATTGGACAAACTTCTGTATGTTGATACGAAAACTTATATGCAGGAACTCCTTATGAAGCAAGACCAAATGTCTATGGCGGCTTCGATTGAATCGCGTGTTCCGTTTCTCGACCACGAACTTGTCGAATTTACTTCACGAATGCCGCTTAAGATGAAACTTCGCGGGCGTGATACGAAATGGATTTTGCGGGAAGCGATGAAGGGAATTTTGCCGCCGGAGATTTTATCGCGTGAAAAGATGGGTTTTCCCGTGCCGATAGGAAAATGGCTGCGGGAAGATTATAAATATCTGATTGATGAATTTATCTTGAGCAAAAGGGCTTTATCACGCGGAATTTTTAATGCGGGTTTTGTTCGGGAAATTTGTCAAAAGCATTTTGCGGGAGAAAACCACGAGTTAAGACTTTTCTTTTTATTGAACTTCGAGATTTGGCAAAGGCAGATTTTAGAAGGTGAAAAAGTAGAATTATGAGATTTGAAATAATTACAGACTTTCCGAATAAAGAACTCGAGCAGAAATGGCACGATTTTTTGCCCGATTCGACCTATCCGAGCCATTATACCTCGCCCGGATTTTTTAAGATGCCGTATTGGGAAGGGCAGAATCCGTTTGCGGTTTTGGTTTTGGAAGGGGAGAAAATGGTCGGTGTTGCGTGTGGTTTGAATAAGAACAAACAGATAATTTCGGGACTTGAAGTTCGTCCGCAGGTTGCGTTTGCAAAAAATGCGGATAAATCGGAAATTGCCGAAACGATGCTTGCAGGTTTGATGGAACTTGGCGGAGATGACGGCGAATTTATAACTTTGCACAGTATGGCGAAGATCGAAGCGTTTGAAGATTTGAGGTTTAGAGCGAAGAGGGCGGAAGGCAGTTTTGAGGTGATTATGCTCGATCTGTCGGAGGGAAGCGAGGAGATTTTCAAGAACTTTTCGCAGTCG
This sequence comes from Pyrinomonadaceae bacterium, assembly GCA_041744535.1. GTDB lineage: Bacteria > Acidobacteriota > Blastocatellia > Pyrinomonadales > Pyrinomonadaceae > Aridibacter. Next base: position 1,150 of record JBGTKR010000323.1, on the reverse strand, counting down.
CGGCGTTCCGATTTACGCAAGGCGATGCGGCAAAATAAGATGCAGATCTCGCAGGTCGAAACTCTGGACGAACTCGAAGAACTGCACAAAATTCATATTGATTGGTGTAAAGTAAAAGAAATCGCACCGGACACTTGGAATGAGTTTGTAATTGCTTGGAAACAAAAGGATTATAAGCGGATTTTTATTGCAAAAGCGGAAGGGAAAATAATTGCGGGAAGTTTTTTTCGTTTTTACAAAAACGCTCTGGTCGAATATGCGGCGAATAATTCGATTTCCGATTTTCAGCGGCTGCGTCCGAATGATCTGCTTGTCTGGAAGGCGATTGAATGGGCGTGCGAAAACGGTTTTTCGCATTTCAGTATGGGCGGTTCGCATCTTTTTTTAAGACGTTTCGGCGGGAATGTCGCCACGAGTTACCGCTATCAATATGACCGCACGCTTTTTAAAAAACACGCGGCAAAAGAAGCGATCAGCGAAATTGCGATAAAAACTTATCAAAGTCTGCCGGATTCGGCACGGCAGAAAATCAAGCGGGTTTTGGGAAGAAGTTAAGCAATTACGAATTACGAATTACGAGTTACAAATTGAAGAATGTTATTATCAGAAACATCAGAAAATAAGAATCAAAAAATCAAGCAAACGGGAGTTTTGCGTGGGCGGGATATTCTTTGTTTTTCGCACGATTGGACGGGCGATCCGCTTTCAAAAACTCATCTGATGCGGGTGCTTTCTAAGGACAATCGGATACTTTGGATAAACGCTATTGCCAACCGTATGCCGACGACCTCGACCAAGGATTTGTCGCGGGTGGTTGAGAAATTACTGGCTTTTACCGAACCGATCAAGAAGGTTGAGCCGAACATTTTTGTCTTTAATCCGCTTTCGATTCCGACTTACGGAAGCTCTGCGGTGCGGAAGTTTAATAAGAAGTTTCTGGTCTGGCAGTTAAAAAAGGCTATGCAGCGAATGGAGTTTGAAAATCCGCTCAATATGGTTTTTAATCCGGCGGCGGGACTGCTTGCCGGGAAGTTGAATGAAAACGGGATAATTTATTATTGCGTTGACGATTACACCGAATTTACGGGCGTTGCGAGCGGTTTGAAGGAAATCGAGCAGGAACTTTTTAAAAAAGCCGATCTGGTCATTG
>JBGTKR010000322.1:0-6131 GCA_041744535.1 Pyrinomonadaceae bacterium | reverse complement strand
TCGGTTGCTTCATCCGACGCACCGGAGATAATCAGCGGCGTTCTCGCTTCGTCAATCAGGATCGAGTCAACCTCGTCAATGATCGAGAAATAATGATCGCGTTGAACTAACGATTCGACATCGAATTTCATATTATCGCGTAGATAATCAAAGCCGAATTCGTTGTTCGTTCCGTATGTGATGTCGGCGGCATAAGCCTCTTTTCGCTCGGCATCGTCCATATCATTTTGAATACAGCCGACCTTTAAACCCAAAAACTCGTGAATCGTTCCCATCCACTCGGCATCACGCAAAGCCAGATAATCATTAACCGTAATAATATGAACGCCGCGTCCCGTTAAGCCATTTAAATAAGCCGGCAAAGTCGAAACAAGCGTTTTACCTTCACCCGTTCTCATCTCGGCGATTTTACCCTCGTGCAGAACCATTCCGCCGACCAGCTGCACATCAAAATGCCGCATTCCCGTTGTGCGAACCGACGCTTCACGAACCACCGCAAACGCTTCGGGCATAATTTCGTTTAATGTTTCCTGCTCGATCTTGTAGCGTTCTTTTTTGTCTTCGATGCCTTCGAGTGCATCCTGAATTCGCTTTTTGTATTCTTCGGTTTTCCCGCGTAACTGCTCGTCCGAAAGTTTTTTGATTTCGGGTTCTAAATCGTTTATTTGCTGAACGATTGATCTTGAATCCTTTAAATATTTATCGGTTTCCGTTCCGAAAATTTTCTTGACAATTTTATCTGCAAAAGTATTTACAGCCATAATTTCCTCATTTTATAAACCATTCCTAGACGGTTGAATCTGGTGTAAGTTTGTATTTAAAACAAACCACAAAATATTAAATTTTCTGCTACGCCGAAACGCGGCAGAACTAAAGATTGTAATTGATTTTTGCGAAAAGAAAAGTTTTGAAAGAATTTAACCAAAATTCAATCAAAATATGTTTCGCATTGTAAAAAAGGAATGATTATATCGAGGCACGCGGGAAGTTTGTAACCAGCAGAACCTGATTATTTTCCGCGAATATTTCTTTGTGAAGTTTTGTTGTTTCTTGAAAATCTTCCTGAGATTTCCAGAAGCGATTGGTAAATTTGGAACTGCCCAAAAATGCAAACGGCAGAACATTTTCGTATTTAAATTTAGTTTTGAGTTTTAATTCCGAAAAAACATTATTTGTCTTTGTCGTGATCTGAAAACTCTGCGACTGCGAATGTTCCGTCAAATTCGCCTGAGCCAAAACCTGCGGCGAAGCACCGACCAAAACCAAGCCGAGATAGACCGAGAGCGTCGTGAGAAAATATATCGGATTATGATTTTTTTTATTGCTCATTTCGGACTTTTTATCTGACGGCATCAATTATTGTTAATAGTTTTTCTTGTCCAATGCTCTACGCAGTTCATAATTCAGCACTTGCCGCACGATTATTCCCGGTAGTGTAAATTTTAACATAATTTGCGATTTTTCGTTGGTCGCGGATGCCTGTTCGATCAGATATTTTTCGGTGATGTCATTCGTGTTCGCCTTAAACTTTGCAGCGATCTCGTTAAAATTATCAATTACGGCTTTAGCTGCTTCGGGCGAAGCGGCGTTTGAAACTATTGTTCCCGAAATGTTTTCCTTGGTTTGAGCAAATGTCAGCTTGAAGTTTCTGACTCCTAACTTACTGACATACTTAAAATAACCGCTGTCGCTCAGAGCTTGAAAGGCGGGTTTTATCGCTTTAACTAAATTCTCCTCGCCTTCGCTTTTGATAAATTTTGTCGCTTCACGAACCAATTTTCCGTCCTCGTCTAAAGATATGCCAAGTTCTATCGAGAAGGGTTTATTCAGATCAATTTCCTTCTTACTCCATTTTTCAACGATGGAATTTGAAAAATCCTTCAGAGGTTTCCTGTCAATTTCAACTCCTTCCAAAGAATAGGTCTGGGCTGATGCGTTTATTGTAAAAAGCATCAGCAGACTTAAAATCAGCAGTATCGGTTTATTTTTATAAAAATTCATTATTTGCTCGTCGCATTATTGGCAACTTTGCCTTCGTTTGTGCCGTTGGGTTGTTTCGGTGAATTCTGATTTTCCTGCTGTTCCTTATTTTTCTTGATAAGTGCTTCCTGCAATTTACGGTTCATTATTTCGTTAGCGACGGGTTTCGGAAGATTAACGAACATTATAAACTTATTGCCTTCGCTTGTAACCTTCGCACTTTCAAGCAAGAGCTTTTCATCTTCACCTTTGACCGTTATCTTACCAATCGAAATTGCTCCGCGAAGTCCGCTGGCGGTGGTTTTTGCTTTTTCCGGGGTTTTTTGGTCGGAAACTATTTTTGCGTAAAGTTTCTCGCCGTCCTGAATCAGAGTTATTTCAACCTGCCGAACATCCAAGTTTCGCAGATGTGCCAGAAATCCGCTGTCGCCGACGGCTTCAAGTGCCGATTTTGCGACATTTACAATATCTTCATCGCCCTGATGTCCGACAAATCTCGATTTACTGCGGTCAAGTTTTCCGTCTTTGGTCAGCGTAGCGATCATTTTTACGGTAAAAGGCTTAGTTAAATCAATTTCTTTTTTTGACCAGCGGGCGACAATATCATCCGTAAAATCTTCTAAAGGTTTTTTATTTATCTCGACTCCGTTTACAGCATCGCTGTTTTTTGCCGTGTTATTTTCCAGTTCCTTTTCGGTTTTATCGGTTTTTTCGTCAGTTTTATTATCCGCCGTTTTTTCGCCGTCGTTATTTTTATCGTCTTTATCGGCACTACCGAGCGGATCGTCCGGTAAATCTCCGACCACAGCCTTATTATTTCTCTTGGGTAATTTCTGAGCTTTATTAAAAATACTGCTTTTCGGTTTTGGGATATACGGCAACGGCGGCGGCGGCGGACTCGAAGCCATCGGCGGAAGCGGACTGCCGCCGAAAGGCGTTTCGCTGCCGTATTGAGTGTCCAGACTTTCCAGCGTCGCCAGTTCATCACGATTGGCAACCTGAAAATAACCCGTTGGATATTGAAGTTGCGGAGTTTCGCCCGTGTTGTCAACCCAAACTACTTCAGCATCTTTAATTTCGGTTTTGACGTAATCTTTAACGACGTAATCTTCATCACCGCTCAAAAGTTTGCTTCCGACATAAACGGTGTCTAAAACACTGCAAACTTTGCTGATGAGCGGACTGTTGCAAGCCTTTGTCTGCAGCAGGTCGGTTTGTCCGATAACGACCAGAAACAAAAGATTAAAGATCGCCGCCGAAGCAATGATCTTATAAATTCTGGGTGAAAATTCCCAATTTCTGATCTCGTAACCCTGTAAAAAATCCTTGTTCTCTTCCATAATAATTATCTTTATAAATACTTAAAAAAATATAAATGCGTTCACACCGAAGTTTGACGCTTTTTACTTCAAATAAGTTGCGAAGTAATCGCTGATTTTAACATTTTTAGCCTTTAAATTAAAGAAATTAGACAAATATCCGCTAAAGATTTAACATCTTTTCTTATGGCAAGAAAAGACGAGGGCAAATCCCGCCGCCAAAAGAGGCGTAATAAGAACGATAATTCAAAATCAAACAACCGCTACGCTAAGGAACGTAAATTCAAACGAGATTTTGCGGAAGAAAGTTCCGTTAAACAAAAAGAACCGAAATTTACATTTGAACAGAAAAAGGCTTTGGACAGATTGCTGGAAGGCATCGGCAAGCCCGAACCGAAACCTTTTGTGCCGGATGATTTTCAAGTCGAGGCTCTCGAAGCGATAGAAACGCAGGATGTTCTTGTAACCGCACCGACGGGAAGCGGAAAAACGTGGATCGCCCGTGAAGAGATTCGACGACTTTTGGAAGACGGCAAACGTGCGTGGTATACGACTCCTTTAAAAGCCCTGACAAATTCAAAATATATGGAATTCGGCGAGGAATTCGGCGAGGAAAACGTCGGAATTTTAACCGGCGACAGAAAGGAAAATGCGGATGCTCCGATAATCGTCGGCACAACGGAAATTTACCGTAATCAGCTTTTTGACGCTCTGCGGGGCGGTGAGCAGGTCAATACGGACTTTGTAATTATAGACGAAGCCCATTATTTAGCGGACGAATATCGCGGTCACGTCTGGGAAGAAGCGATAATTTTATCGCCGCCGCGAATCAGACTTCTTCTTTTATCGGCAACCATCGGAAACGCCGAAGAATTTGCCCGCTGGATCGAAGAAACACGCGGCGGAAAAGTCCGCATCATCAATCGTGCCGGAAAACGCCCCGTCGAACTCCGTGCCGCATTTCTATCGCCGGATTTGCAGCTATTTCCGTTACTTGATGAAGGTGGAAAATACAATCGGGAAATAAATCAATTTGCGAGAAAAAATGAAAATCGGGGAAACTTTAGAGGACGTAGAACATTTAGAAAAAAATAAATGTATTGACATCGCCATACATTAACGTAAAATAAATCTGATGCAGTTTGAATGGGATTTCAAAAAAGCCGACGAAAATATCATTAACCACGACGGAATCTCTTTTGAAGATGCAGTTTTATCATTTTTTGATAAGTGGTCAATTGAAGATTATGACGATAAACATTCGGATTTTGAAGAGCAGAGATTTACAATTACCGGACTTTCCAGCCAAATTTTATTACGGGTAACTTTTACCGTTGTTGTAAATGAAAACGATAAAGAAATTATCCGCATCATATCTGCCAGAAAAGCAAAGGGAAAAGAAAAACAAGATTATGAGCAAGCAAGAAACAAATTCGACAAATGAAATAATAAAAGTTAAATATTCCGCCGAAGATATAAAGAAATTAAAAGAAAAAGGTGTTCCTGAAAATGAACTTCCCAAAGAAGGAGTTAAGAAATACAGACATTCCAGATTTGTTGCAAATCCTTCCGAATCAAAAGTTAAAATTACGATGTGGATTGACGGAGATGTTTTGCAATACTTTAAAAACCGTTCAGAAAAACCCGATTCCGCACCGTATCAAACTCAAATAAATGCCGAACTGCGTGGCATTATGATGAACGATCTTGACTTGGAAAAAATAAAGCAAAGTAAGGCGGAAGATATTTCAAAAGATAAAGACTTTGTTCGGGCAGTTGCCGAACAACTTAAAGAACTTGTGGCTTAAAAAGATTATTTTGTTCTGAATATTATGTTTTTATCAAGCCTTTTTCCGATAACCTTTTTGTCATTTCCATTCCCAAAACTTGCAAAGCATTTGCGGGGCGAATCATTACCTCAAAGTCTATAAATTTTCCGTTATCGTCGAATTGAATTATGTCCACACCGCGTAAATTTAAATCACCGATCTTTGCTTCAAATTCGAGCATACAATTTTTATCGTCAATAATTTTACGAACATATTTGAAGTCTTCAAAAACTTCCGTAACCGTTGTGAGAATTGCGATTGTGGTTTGTTTATCTTCTTTTGGTTTCCAGACAAAAGGTGAATGAAATTTTACGTCGTCGGCGAGAATTTCGTTTAAAAGTTCTGCGTCCCGCGTTTCGACAAATTCGTGCCATTGTTCGAGTTGATTATTCATACAATAAGTTTCCCGCAAAGTCGCAAAGTTCGCAAAGTTGAATCAAAAATTATCTGTTTTTATTCGTGTCATCTGTGGTTAAATCGTTTTTTGAGTTAAAATCTAAATCGTGAGATTTAATTTACCCGAAATTCCGCCGCCGAAACTTATCAAGGCTTTACACGATTATGATCTGCTGCCGGCAATTGTTTTTGTGCCTTCACGCCGCAAATGTGATGAAGCGGCAACCGAAGTTGCTCTGGACAAATCCTTTCAGGCAAACACCGAAAAGCAGGAAAAGCGTCAGGAAATATATGCCGAATACGCCTTGGAATTTCCCGAAGTCAAACGCCATAAACATCGCAACATAATGCTTCGGGCGGGAATCGCGTCGCATCACGCGGGGCATATTCCGTCTTGGAAATTATTGATCGAAAAGATGATGTCGCAGGGTTTGCTCAATGCGATCTTTGCAACTTCGACGGTTGCGGCGGGAGTTGATTTTCCGGCGAGGACGGTTGTTATTCTGAATGCCGACACACGCGGAAATGACGGTTGGCGACCAATTGAAGCAAGCGAACTACAGCAAATGACGGGACGTGCGGGCAGACGCGGGCGGGATAATGTCGG
>JBGTKR010000321.1:0-7892 GCA_041744535.1 Pyrinomonadaceae bacterium | reverse complement strand
TTATTGAAGATAGAAAGTTTCTTGTTTATTCAGCAAATAATAAAAATGCTTATCAAGTTCAATTTGATGTTTATAATGGTGATAAATTCGGACAATGCGAATGTTTAGCATCGGAACGCGGTTTGGTTTGTTATCACTTGGTAGCAGGTGCTACGGCGAACATTTACAGACAGACTTTGAAAAAAGTTCAAAGGTAAAGCGAAAAGGCTTAGATAGCGTGAACTATCTAAGCCTTTTCTTTCTCAAATCTTATTGAGAGCTAAGAGCGAGCTTTTGAATTTCTTACCAAAGCTCTCCACGTCCAAAACGACTCTCTCAGGTCAAAATGATTTGATTAACAACAATTTAAGAATATCATAGAAACACAGTTATTCAATTTAATAAAAAATGAAATTCTGGAAACAATACAATAAACGATCAAAAAAACGGAATGGCGAACGCGATTTCAGCTTAACGAAACTGATTACAGACTTAGTGCTGAAACGAAAGGCGAACTTGAATTGATAGTTGCCGAAATTCGTCGACAGGAAAACCGCGTCAAAACAAATGAAAAACATAATACAGGTTTAGTTGTAAATTTATATGTTCCAACTGTGGAAGAAGTTTTGGAAAAAATGCTTCCAACAATTGAAAAGAAACAACAACAAACTATTTGTAAGCGTGTTTTCAAAGTATTTAATTCAATTCTTCCGGCAACATTAAAAGTCAATGCGTTGCGTAAGACACACTTTCAGAAATATATAGACCTTCGCTTATCAGTTGACAGTAAAATCAATAAGAAGCCAGTTAAACGCCAAACTGTCTATAAAGAACTCTATGCAATCACCTCAGCTTTGAATAAATCCAAACTTTATTATGAATCATTGGAAAAATGGCAAGTGCCGGAACTTCCGCCTTTGCCGAAAGGATTCAAAAAGAAAAATAAAAGACAGCGTTTGGTAACTAAGAAAGAATTGTATGCTTTGATCGGCGAATTGATGAAAGAACCGACAGGAAAACAAACCTGGCAACATTATTTTCATAGAGTTCGCCTTGCTCATCATTTAGAGTTTAGTGCTTTGACAGGATTGCGGCGAAAAGAGTTGGCAAATCTGAAATTCAGTCAATTTGACAGAACTGAAAATTGTTTAATAAATGTAAAGCGTTTTAAGACAGGCACGGTTACAAAAATGATTCCGCTCGGACAACGTGAAATTGAAATAATAGAAAAGCGTAGAGAGTTGCAAGGTGATACAGAGTTTATTTTTACTCCAGACGGCGAACCTATACCTTCGCATTACAGAACGCTTAAAACTGTGTGTAAGAAGTTAAAAATACCATATGGACGCAATAACGAAGATGGTTTCATCGTTCACGATCTCAGGCATAATTACGCAACCGACATTCTCAAAAATTCAGATATTGAAACCGCTCGTGAATTACTTGGTCATTCCAACATTGCACAAACCGGAACTTATGTTCATACATCCGAAGAACAAATGCGTCAGGCAATTAGAAAACGCGATAAAATAGATTATAATAAAAAGTTAGACAGCATCTTTGAAATGGTCAAAAAAGGAAAAATAGACCTCAAAGAATTTAAGCAGAAAATACAGGATTTATTCACATTTTGAAAACAAAGTCGTCAAAATGTCGTCAGCATTAAAAAAACGATTGTATAAAGGCTTTGCATTTAACAACTTACAATGAGTGTTAAATTGTCGCCGCCTCCATTTTCCTGTTTTTTATTTGTATTTAGTCGAATTTCAGTTTTTAATTAAACATCCAAATTCTTCACATCCAACGCATTTGTTTCGATAAATTCGCGTCGTGGTTCGACTTGATCGCCCATCAGGATCGTGAAAATCTCATCGGCTTCGATTGCGTCTTCGATGCGGACTTGTACTAAAACACGACCTTCCGGATTCATCGTTGTTTCCCAGAGTTGTACGGGATTCATTTCGCCCAAACCTTTGTAACGCTGGATGCCGATTTCTTTTTTCGCTCCGCCGATGATCGCGTCAAGCAGTTCAATGCGGTCTTCGGTTTCAAGCGTTTCGTCTTTTTTCGTCATTGTAAAAGGTGCGGGGAATTTCTCTTCCAATTGAGCTTTCATTTCAACCGTTTTTTGGAATTCGATGTAGCTCGCAATGTTCCAATCGAACATCACACTCTGCGTATTTTCCACAAAAATCTCGATCTCCGCCAAACCATGTTCTTCGTCCGTTAAAAGTTCGGTTCGATAACCCGCATCAGCAATTTTACCTTCGACCTGTGCCATCAAATCTTCGTTTTCAAAAACTTTGCGAATCGAAACATATTTCTGATGCAAAACGCCGTCTTTACCCGAAAAAGCATCCACGATCACATCACGTAATTTCTCGTTATTCCCTAAACGGCGGGCGAGTTTTGAGGAAAATCTGTTGTATTGAACGGTCTGCTGCAGATACTTAATCAAAGTTTTCCCGCCGACATCTTCACCATTCGATGTAACTTCGATATTGTCCGTCGCTTGATTCATCAAATACTCGAACATTTCGGGTTCATCTTTAATATACTGCTCTTTTTTCCCACGCTTGACTTTGTAAAGCGGCGGTTGAGCAATATATATATGACCTTGCTCAACAAGTTCAGGCATTTGACGATAGAAAAATGTCAGCAAAAGCGTTCTGATATGGCTTCCATCAACATCAGCATCCGTCATAATCACAACTTTGTGATAGCGTAATTTTTCCAGATCAAAATCATCTTTCCCGATTCCCGTGCCGAGTGCCGTGATCAAAGCCTGAATTTCGCCGTGTCCGAGCATCTTGTCAAAACGTGCTTTTTCGACGTTCAAAATTTTACCTTTAAGCGGCAAAACAGCCTGATTTCGGCGGTCTCTTCCCTGCTTTGCCGAGCCGCCGGCTGAATCTCCTTCGACCAGATAAACTTCCGATAATGCCGGGTCTTTTTCCTGACAATCGGCGAGTTTTCCGGGAAGCGTTGAACTTGACAATGCACTTTTGCGGACGATTTCGCGTGCCTTTCTTGCTGCTTCTCTGGCTCGTGCCGCGTCAACTGCTTTGCCGACGATTGTTTTTGCAACTTTTGGATTTTCGTCAAAATAATCGGTTAATTTTTCGTATAAAAACGAACTCACTTCGCCGTCAACCGGTGAATTAAGTTTACCTTTTGTCTGCCCTTCAAATTGCGGCTGCGGAATTTTCACGGAAATGACCGCCATAATTCCTTCGCGGATGTCTTCGCCTTGCAGAGCAATTTTAGAGTTTTTCATAAGCCCGGAGCTTTTTGCATAATTATTGACCGTTCGAGTCAAGGCACTACGAAAACCGGAAAGATGAGTTCCACCATCAATTGTGTTGATGTTATTGGCGAATGAATAAACTTTTTCGTTATAAGAATCATTATATTGCATCGCAATTTCACAGGAAAATTCTTCGCCATTCTGTTCAAAATAGATCGGTTTATCGTGAAGCGTAGCTTTGTTTTTATTTAAGTGATTGACGAATTCGGCGATTCCGCCTTTGTAATAAAACTCGTGCTTTTTCTCTTCGTCGCTCCGTTCATCATTAATAAAAATACGGATTCCCTTATTCAAAAAGGCTTTTTCACGCAAGCGTTCGGAGAGTTTTTCAAAACTGTAAATTTCCGTGTCAAAAATATCGCGGTCAGGTTTGAAGGTGATTTTTGTGCCGCGTTTTTTCGTTATTCCGATTTCCCTGATCGGTGCAACGGGAATTCCGGCGGCATATTCCTGTTCGTAAGTTTTGCCGTCCCGCCAGATTTCCATTCTCAGCCATTCGCTCAGAAAATTTACGCAGGAAACGCCGACACCATGCAAGCCGCCCGAAACTTTGTATGAGTTTGAATCGAATTTGCCGCCCGCGTGCAAAACGGTCATCACGACTTCCGCCGCCGAGCGTCCTTCTTTTTCGTGGATACCGACGGGAATTCCGCGTCCGTTATCAATAACCGTGATGGAATTATCAAGATGAATTGCCACCTCAATCGTATCGCAATATCCCGCCAACGCTTCGTCAACCGAATTGTCCACAACCTCATAAACAAGATGATGCAGCCCGATGTCGCCCGTCGAACCGATATACATCGCCGGACGCTTCCTGACGGCATCACGACCTTCTAAAACCGTGATCGAACCTTCATTATACTCTTGTTGTTTTGTCTTTTTACCTTTTGATTCTGCCAACTTTTTACCTCTTTGGATTTATAGTCTATTTATTTAAGTTTTTACTCTAACTTTTAACCTTTATTTTACACTATTTTAAGCAATTTAGACAGGACGCAAGGCGTGTAAACAGTAAATAGTAAATTGTAAATAGTTCGTATGAATCAACTTGAATTATTCATGGGCGATTTGCAATAAAAAACAAAAGACAATTTACAATTTACAATTTACTATTTACTATTTACCCGATGAAAATAACAGTTTTAGGAAGCGGTTCGACGGGCAATTCGGTTTTGATCTCCACCGAAAAAACGAAAGTTTTGGTGGATGCGGGACTGAGTGCAAAGCAGACTTTGCAAAGACTCGGCGAAGTGGGTGAAGATTTTGAGAAGTTGGATGGAATTTTGATAACTCACGAGCATTCCGATCACGCCGGAGGCTTGCGTGTGTTGCTGAGAAGCGTCAAAAACCCCGTCTTTATTTCCGAGAAAACCTTCGATTCATATATGCGTCCAAAGCAATCTGCTTCAAGCGAAAAAGAAGCGAAAATGCGGGCAAAAATGTTGAATAAAGACAATACCGTTCATATCGAGTCGAGCAAGGATTTTCGCATCGGCGATATTGATTTTGAACCGTTCAGCGTCCCGCACGATGCGGCGGATAATTTCGGTTTTGTCGCAAAAAACAGAGGTCATCGGGTCGCAACCTTGATGGATTTCGGACACTTCACAACGCTCATCAAACAAAAATTAACGGGTTGCGATGCCATTGTCATCGAATCAAACCACTCGATAGATATGCTGATGACCTGCCCGATTTACAGTTGGGAATTAAAGCAGAGAATTTCTTCAAAAACGGGGCATTTATCAAACGAAGATTTATCCGATTGGCTGACAAACGATTACGACGGCTCGGCAAGAGACATTGTTCTCACACACTTGTCGCAAAAAGCAAATGAACCGCATCTCTGCAAACTCACCGCCGAACAAGCCATTCAAATGCGTCATCCGCTTTTCAAAGCCGAAACAAAAATCACGATCTCTTACCATAAAACACCGACAAAATGGATTGAATTTTAAAGAAGAAACAGACACCGGGTCATACGGCTTAACTTCTTAAATTTGAATTTATCCGGGAACAGAAGTAAAATTCAGCATTCTTTCCGAATAAACACAAGGACAAAACAAATTTATGGCATTCTTTCCGATTCCGAGTATGCTGCTCAAGCAGCTTTACACTTATAACAGTTTGAAAAATACCGATAACGGCATTAAATTTTCGATCAAAAACCGTCTGACCGATGTTAAATTTTCCGAGCTGCAATCGGTAAAAATAAACGGAAATGAAATTTCGAAAGATAAAATAAAATTTAATTTCGGCGACGGCGAAATGCTGTCGGCGAATGACATAACTGAAGATAACCCGATTGATTTTCCTTTGCGAAAAACGATTGATGTTTATGCCGAAACTGCAAATCTGGAACACGGGAAACATAAAATAAAGATCGCGGTAAAGGCGAAAGGTTACGGTTCATTAAAATTTGAGGTTGAAGATGCAATCGCCGAAAAGGAAAGTTACGACATTAGCATACCGCGTGATAATGCTGATGATTATTCGGCGGAGGTAATAATGAAACGTCAGGAATTTGTTGAGGAATATTCCGGTGCAAAACTCGAACACATAAAAAATTATTCATTCGATCCGCATATCTTAGAAGGAAACTGCGAGAATTTTACAGGCGTTGCACAAATCCCGCTGGGGTTTGCCGGACCTTTGAAGGTCAACGGCGAATTTGCAAAAGGCGAGTTTTTGATTCCGCTGGCAACTTCGGAAGGAACGCTTATCGCTTCATATAATCGAGGGATGAAGGTTTTGAATCTATCGGGCGGCGTAAAATGCACGGTCGTCGGCGATGCGATGCAGAGAGCTCCGGTTTTTGTTTTTGAAGACGCACGCGAGGGGCGAAAATTCGTAACTTGGATAATAGATAATTTTGACCAGATCAAAGAGCAAGCCGAATCAACTTCGAGCGTGGCGAAATTAAAGGACATTGACCAATACACTTCAAACAAATTCGTTTTTGCCAGATTCAACTACCGCACGGGCGATGCGGCGGGACAAAATATGGTCGGACGTGCGACGTTTGCGGCGTGCAGTTGGATAATTGACAACTACGAAGCGGATAAAATAAAACATTTCTACCTCGAATCGAATTTCGCCACCGACAAAAAAGCCTCGCAGGTAAATATTATGCGGACTCGCGGAAAGCGTGTTACGGCGGAATGCACAGTTCCCCGAAATGTCCTTATCGAGCATATGAGAGTCGAACCCGAATCGCTCACATATCACGCCGGAGTTGCCAATATCGGTTCGATTTTATCAGGTGCAAACAATAACGGAGCTCATTCGGCAAACGGGATTACGGCGATGTTTATCGCAACCGGACAGGACGTTGCAAATGTTTCGGAAAGCTCGGCTGGAATTATCTATTCGGAAATCACGCCCGAAAAAGATTTGTATATTTCGATCACGATCCCAAGTCTGATCGTCGCAACTTACGGCGGCGGAACGGGACTTGCGACGCAAAAAGAATGTCTGGAGGTTTTGCAATGCTTTGGAAAAGGCGGCGTAAATAAATTAGCTGAAATCGTTGCGGGCGTTGTGCTTGCCGGCGAAATCTCGCTCGGTTCTGCCATTTCTTCGAGCGATTGGGTTTCAAGCCACGAAAAATACGGGCGAAACAGATAAAAAAACTTGGCGATATGTGCTTTTATGTTACCAAACTTTTTCATCCATAGATTTTATTAATTCGGTTGAGTTCTATCAAAATCATCATCAACTTCGTCTGTCTGCCGTCAATGTAATAAGTTTTTGTCCCGTCAAAAAACGCATCTTCTTTTCATTTTATGCTAAAATACTTGAACTATGGCAACAGAAGTTTTAGAAGGCACTTGGGAAGAAATCACCTGCCACGCAAAAGATTTGGCTGGACGAAAAGTTAGGCTCATAATTCTTGAGGAGGAGCCATTGCCACAACCGAATAAAAAAGCTTTGGAAGTAATTCAAAAGGTTAGAGAACGTAACAAAGATATGCCCGAAACAGGGGGCGAAAGCAGCGTTGATATTGTCAGACGCGGACGCAAAGGAGAAATGTTCACTTGAGTCTTTCAAAAGCGGTTGTTATTGATGCAAATATCATAATTTCGATTTCTTCAAAAGAAGCCAAAACATTTCGGATTGCGGAGAACGCTTTTAACAAATATGCTGCCGATGGTTGTGAATTTTTTGCTCCGAGCATAATTGTTGCAGAAGGTATGTTTGCTTTGTGTAATAAATTAAAGGACGGCATTTTAACCCAAAATACACACGACAAAGCAGTAGAATCCTTCACAGATTATATGAAGATAATCGAAACGCCGTCCGATGAATCATCTTTGATAAAAAGAGCCGTCGAGATTCGTGGAACTTACGGCTGCAGTCGTTCATCGGATGGAATTTATATCGCTCTCGCAGAAGAACTTTCACAAAATCGAACTACCGAACCTTTAACCTTCGGCAAAGGAATGCAAAATCAAATTGTAAGTCACGCACCAACTGTAAATCTAAATTTGCTGACAATCTAACTTTACTGATTCGGTTTCAATTCTCGCGGGATCGTCATCAATTCCGTTTGTCTGCCGTCAATATAATATGTCTTCCCGCCATCAAAAAACGCATCTTCTTC
>JBGTKR010000320.1:0-5061 GCA_041744535.1 Pyrinomonadaceae bacterium | reverse complement strand
GATATTTGCCGGACGGCGGAACAAATATTACGGCGGTCAGCAATACGGTTACGGTTACTTCCAACGCCCCGCAAAATGCGGATACGGTCGGAGTTTTTCGTTCATCAAACGGCATTACTTATCTGCGAAATTCCAACACCGGCGGCTTTGCCGATATTTCCTTTGTTTATGGAGTCAGCGGAGATAAATCCATCGCCGGAGATTGGGATAATGACGGAAAGGATTCGCTCGGTATTTATCGTAACGGCGTTTTCTATCTGAGAAATTCCAATACAACGGGACCTGGCGACATAGTTTTTGCCTTCGGTGCTGCCGGAGATCAGCCGATTGCCGGCGATTGGAACGGCGACGGAACTGATACGGTTGGCGTGTATCGTCCGACGACCGGAGTATTTATGCTGCGAAACTCGAATTCAGCCGGACCGCCGGACACGGTATTTGTCTTAGGCAATCCGAACGATGTCGCAATAGCGGGAGATTGGAACGGCGACGGCATTGACACGACCGGAGTTTTCCGACCGTCAAACGGATTTGTCTTTCTAAAGAACACGAACACGACGGGCAATGCCGATATTTCCTTCATTTACGGAGTAGCGGGAGACAAACCCGTAGCCGGAGATTGGGACGGCGATGGTAATGATTCAGTCGGCATCTACCGCGACGGGATATTTTATTTGCGAAACTCGAATACGCTGGGAGTAGCCGACATCGTGTTTGCATTCGGCAATGCGGGAGATGAACCGATAGCCGGAGATTGGGACGGTCTGCCTTAGAAATGTAGTTACTGCAAGCAAAAGAGAGCCGTCTGCGTAAGCAAGCGGCTTTCTTTTACTTTACAGAAAAATATCAGCAAACTTTGTATTCATTCCTGCAAATCTTCTCAACAAAAACTAATTGAATTTACTCTTTTTAGCCAAAGCGTCTTCTATGATATTTATAGTTCCTTTGGAATCAATATTCGGCTTTTTGTCCAAATCCTTACAGGTAGTGAAATATCGCTCAAAATCCGTCATTTTATTCTGCATCAACAAACTGTATGCCAATATACATTCGTTTTGTGCGATTGCCTGATTGTCTTCTTTGTAATACTTGCGATAAATCGGCAAGGCTTCGCGGAGATAGTTTTCCGCTAATTGATACTTGTTTTTGTCGGTTGGCGGCATTGCCGTTTGCAGATAAAATTTGTGGCTTTTTTCAAAGTTTTCTTTAGTGTTAATGTCATACGGCATCATCAAACCTATTGAATAATCCTGAAGCATAAACGGCAGATTAAGATTGTTTGGATTTGTTTCACGCATCATTTCGATTGATTCGGCGGAAATCTTTGCAATTTTCTCGTGGTCGGGTTTCTTGAAGGTTTTTAATGCTGCACACAAATAATACATATCCTTGGCGATCAGTTCGTGCTTTTCGCCGTAGAATTGTTTGCGAAGTTTTAATGCACGTCTGGCGTGAAAAAGTTGTTTCTCCCGTGCCTCTTTTGTTCCTCTGCCATTATAAACCTCGGAAAATTTGTGATGCAGTTCGGCTTGAATATCGGGTTGACCGGCAAATTCGGTTTCGATTTTATCGGTCAGATCGTCCAGAACATCTATTATTTTTACATCGCCATCAAATTTTGCACCTTCGGCATACCAACGCGGATTTGCGTATGAAATCACCTTTGCCATAAATTGGCTGATCTTTTCGGATTTCTCTTTTTCGGATTTGGCTTTGACAGTTTCGAGTTCGGCTAATTTTTGCGATTCATTGGCAATTCTTGCCTGTTTCTTCGCCACATTTGTTTGCCGGACTGCAACTGAAATCCCCGCCAATAAACTTATAACCATCAAAGCCGCCGCGATCACCGAAATTTTATTTCGATTGTAAAATTTGCCTGCCCGATAAGAAAATGTTGCGGAACGAGCAGTTACGGGCAATCCGTCAATAAAACGCCAGATGTCGGCGGAAAACTGCTCAACCGTTTGATAACGTCTTTCGGGTTCATCACTCAGAGATTTCCCGATTATATTTTTGAGATCACCCTTTATTTCCGACACGGCGACGGTGCGACGATGGAATGACGCGGGGACACGACGACGCGGGGACGCAGCGATTTTTTGTTTTCTCTTATTTTCATTCTCCGCGTCCCCGCGTCCCTCCGTCCCCGCGTCTTCTTCTTTCCGCGTGTCCGTGTCGTCTTTCGGAAAAGTTCCCGTCAGCATTTTGTATAAAACAACACCCAGACTGTAAATGTCGGTGGCGGTTGAAACCGTTTCGCCTCTGATTTGTTCGGGCGAAGCATATTCGGGTGTCATCGCTCCAAAAAGCGTCGTGTTTTTGGGAGTTTCCGCCGATTCATCGAGCAGTTTGGAAATGCCGAAATCGAGCAGTTTTGTTTCGCCGTCTTTTGTGATCAGAATATTTGACGGCTTTAAATCGCGGTGAATTATTAAATTCCGATGAGCAAACGCAACGGCTTCGCAGATTTTATTAAAGATTTTCAGACGCTCATTGAGTTCAAGCGAATTTTCAAGACAAAATTTATCAACCGGAACGCCTTCGATATATTCCATCACGAGATACGGAATGCCGTCGCCGGTTTTTCCGGCATCGAGCAAACGGGCGATGTTCGGATGCGTGAGAGCGGCTAAAATTTCCCTTTCTCGTCTGAATATGCGGCGGATTTTCTCGACGTTAAATTCACGTTTGAGCAATTTTATCGCCACCTCCTGCTCAAATTTACCGTCCGTTCTCTCCGCCAAAAAAACCGCACCCATTCCGCCGAAACCGAGTTCCTTTATTATTTTGTAAATCCCGATTTGCTGTGCGACGAAGGATTTTTCACCGGACTCATCAAACGAAAAAAAATCCCTTGAAATTTCATTCGCCGAAAGAGTCATAAAATCTTCGGTTTCGGTTTCAAACGCAAGAAGCGACTCAACTTCGGTGCTGACTTCGGGACTGATCTTCAAATCATCAAGGAACTTCCGCCGATTAGAAGTTTCAACCTCCAAACAATCAAGCAGAATTTCGCTAACTTTTTTCCAGTTATGCGTTTTCATAGCGTTTAACAAGCAAACCAGGTTGAGTCTTTAATTCGGAATTTCTCTTATAATTTTGCCGACTCTTTTAAAATCGGGATGTTCTTCACCTTTTGTTTTTGAAAAATTTTCAAGTGCGGATTCCAACATTATTTTCCCTTCTTCAAATCTTTTCTGAGCAAGCAAATTATTGCCCAGTGATTCTTTGCTCACAGCAATTTCCGGGTTTGGTTCTTTGGCGGTTTTTGAGAGCATAGCCAGTGCCGCACGAATTTCCGTTTCTCCTTTTTTCAAATCGTTTATTTTGGTATAAACATCACCCAAAAGCCTTTGCGAATAAGCAATTGTAAAATGTCCGTTTGGAAAAACCTTTTTTTGTTTATCTATGGTTTCAGTTAATATGGT
This sequence comes from Pyrinomonadaceae bacterium, assembly GCA_041744535.1. GTDB lineage: Bacteria > Acidobacteriota > Blastocatellia > Pyrinomonadales > Pyrinomonadaceae > Aridibacter. Next base: position 1,633 of record JBGTKR010000320.1, on the reverse strand, counting down.
TTCGGCTTCGGCATATTTACCCTGTTTAAAATAATTGTTGGCAGTATGATATTTTGCGGATAAAGCATAAACATTTTCCTCACCACCCGTTTTTGATAAAATATCGTATGCTTTTTTTAAACTAACTTCTGCATCCTTAAAATTTCCTAATCTGATATTGGTTATTCCGGTATAAAGATGTATATTTCCGCTTTCAAACTTCTGCTCATTTCCCATTGATTTAAGTTCATTAAGAGCCTGTTCGTAATAGTCCAGAGCATTCTGATAATCACCGGTCTGAGTTTTTATCGCACCCAAATTTCCCAATACGATCGGAATTATGAAACCGTCACTTCCCGAGAGTTTTTTTGAAAGTTCCAGACTTTCTTTGTTTACTGCTTCAGCTTCTTGATATTTTCCCTTAAAAAGATAAATATTTCCCAGATCAGTTAAAGCAATCGCCAACCATTTGTTTTGATTTTTATCTTCAGAAACTTTCGGACGAAAATAGTCTATTGCAGAGAGATAGAATTTTTCGGCTTCGTCTAATTTTCCCGTCAATAATTTTGTGTCCCCCAAAACCACAGATGTCTGCATTGATTTCGGATTTCCCTTGCCATATACCTCATCAAATTTTTCAATTGCCTGTTTCAAAAGTTTATCGGCTTTATCAAATTGTCCCTGACTAACGTAAGTTTGACCGATGGTAAACAGTATTTCAGCCTGAATTTCCGGCTCATCTTTTAAATCGGCATCTATATTTTTTAACGCTTCATTCAAAGCATCCGAAATTTTTGCATTACTGTTTCGCTCAGGATTTGAGGAAAGCCAATGCGGATTTGAAAAATTCAAAATCTTCTGCATATAAGCATTTATTTTTTCGGATTTTTTTGCTTCTAAAACTGCCCGGTCACGTTCCGCCTGAGCAACTCTCGCCTGCCAAAGGGTAGCGAAAATTCCGGCGACAATTGCCAAAAGTATAAATATTCCCGCAACGACGCTTGCTTTATTTCTTTTAAAAAACTTTTCGGCACGATATGAAAGCGTATTTGGTCTTGCCGTTACGGGCAAACCGCGTAGATGGCGTTTGATGTCTGCGGAAAAATTTTCGGCGGACGAATAGCGTCTTTCCGGTTCTTTGCGAAGTGCTTTCAGAATTATATTGTCCAGATCACCGCGTATGCTTTGGGAATTCAGGTTCACGCTTTGCGGATTGGTCTGCCGCATTTTGCCGACTTCGGTTTTGTCAACCGAATTTTTTTTTTGCCGCTTCGTATCTTCTTTGAAAATTAATTCTTCATTTTCTTCCTGAGATTTTATAACCGTTGCAGCTTCGGTTTTTTCTTTGAATTCTTTGGAAACCGTTGCAGCCATTGACGAAGGCAAAGGCGGATCGGTTTCGATAATAGCTTTGTAGATTTCCTTCAGATCGTCTTCCTTTGATTCAAACGGGCGATGTCCGCTTAAAAGTTCGTAAAGAATTACGCCGAGTGAATAAATATCGGTGGCGGTCGTAACGCTTTTGCGTTGCAGTTGTTCCGGCGAGGCATAGCCTGGAGTCATCACGCCGAGTTTTGTGATCGTCGCGGAATTTAATTGCTCGAGTTCGGCTGAAATTATTTTAGATATTCCAAAATCGAGCAGTTTCGGGATT
>JBGTKR010000319.1:0-5496 GCA_041744535.1 Pyrinomonadaceae bacterium | reverse complement strand
TGGAGGGTGCTGTTTGATTAGAAACTTGCTGATTTGCCAACAGCACCCTTGTTGACACGCGGGTTTCCGCCTTTTTTCGTCAAAAATTTACTTTTTTTCGTGAACTACTGTTAATTGCCCATTTATAATTTTGATGCAGTTTCATTAAATTCTCAGTAGAACCGTTTTTATAAACCGCTTCCTTATTTTGTAAAGTCATTTGTCATATCTCTTTGGTTTATTAAAATGTCGAGATAAAAGGAATTAGATAAATTGCCGAACCAAGCAAAAACGCAATAAAAAATGCGATGGAAATCGAGTCTTTCAGCCCAAAGAAAATAGGCTGCATCAACGCTCGCAGAAACCAAAAACCGGCGATTCCAAATAAGATTGTCTTGCCCAAACCTGTCGCTAAAAGTTCATCCGCGTGAAAAATTGAAACGTAAGCGAAGATCACAAAACAAATCATCAAACACAAATTCAAAACCTGCATCACACCGCGATTTATTGAGGTTAAAGACTTCAAATCTTTTTGCCAGTCAAACAAACGCCAAAAGAATATGTGGAAAATAAAAAATCCTAAACCAAAGAAACCGCCGATACTTATAAGTGTTTTCATTTCGGAAATCCTTCTAATTTCAAAATTCTTTGTGCCTGATTAAAATGCCGTTTTTCGTGAATAATCATAACTTCAAAAGCATCAAAGAGGCGGATATTTACAAGCGGACTGATGGGTTCGGGAATTTTGATCTTTCTTGTGTCGAGAGTTTTTGCCGCTTCCATTAACGAAACTATTTGTTCCTGATTTTTGTAAAAATCTTCGATAACACTTCCGCTAATATCGCTCGTCGAGGCTTCAAACATCTTGAAGGTTTTTATCTTTCTCGCCGAATCGGGACTGACCGCTTTTTTGAGTAATCGCCCGACAATATCAGTCGAAAATGGGATCATACTAAACCAATTATTTCGATGCGTTCCATCCGCAACAGGCTGAATTTTGTCTATGTAAAGATCATTGGTCGTAATCAAATGGTCAAAACATTGTCCGACGCTCCATTCTTTTTCGTTCGGTTTCCAATTTAATTGTTCAACTGAAAGATTTCCAAAAGTTTCCCGAACTTCGTCGGAAATAATTTTAACATTGGCAATTAAATTATTAATTTCGTCGGACATTTTTATTTACCTTTAAAATTCCCTTCGCGTCTTTCGAGAAACGACTGCACGCCTTCCTTTGCATCTTCGCTTTGAAACAATTCCAAAATCTGCGGCTGCAAATGCTTCTTTGCCGCTTCAAAACCTTCGCTCTGCATTTTTCTGGCGGATTCAATCGTCGCCCGAACTCCCAAAGGTGCTTGTTTTGCAATAGTTTCGGCGATTTCAATTGCTCTATCTAAAACCTTTTCCGTTTCAACAACTTCCTGTGCAATTCCGATTCGCAATGCTTCATTTGCATCGAATTCGTCGCCGGTTAAAAGCCAACGCATCGCATTTCCCCAACCCGTTCGTTCGTGAAAACGCAAAGTTGCACCGCCGAACGGAAAAATCCCGCGTTTAATTTCGATCTGTGCAAATGCCGCATCTTCCGCCGCAATGCAAATATCCGCCGCTAAAATCAGTTCGATTCCAATCGTTAAACATTTTCCGTTGACAGCCACGATCATCGGTTTTGAAAGTTTCCGTTCACTGTAAATCCCAAGCGGATCAATCGCATCTTCCGCAAAAGTCAAAACGCCTTTATCAACCACCGTCGGAGCAACATTCGCTAAATCAAGTCCCGCCGTAAACATTTCACCGTGTGCAAATAAAACTCCGCAACGCAAATCTTCCGTGTCTTCAAGTTTCGCATAAGCCGCCGCAAGTTCCGCCAACATTTGATTGTCAAAAGCATTGCGTTTTGCCGGACGATTTAAGCCGATCAGCAAAATGTGTCCGCGTTTTTCTGTTGAAATTCTTGATTCTGTTTTCATAAAAGATTTAACCGCAAAGGACGCGAAGGAAAACCCGCAAAGAAACGCAAAGTTTTAACAAATCTTTGCGACCTTTGCGAAAACCTTTGCGTCCCCTTTGCGGTTAAATCTTCTCTTCTCTTCCCGACCTTAATTTCTCAAAGGCTTTCCGGTCTTCAACATCCCCGCAATTCTTTGCTGAGTTTTCGGTTCACCGCAGAGCGACAAAAATGCTTCGCGTTCCAAGTCGAGCAAATGCTGTTCGGAAACATACGAAGTGTGATTCAGGTCGCCGCCGCACATAACTCTTGCGATCTTTTTGCCGATGAGTTGATCGTGTTCGGAGATAAAACCGCCTTTCAGCATCTGATGCAGAGCGATTTTGAATGCGGCTTGTCCTTGTTCGCCAAGTGCTAGAATATCGGTTCGCTCGACGGGCTGAACGTAGCCGGAAGCCGCTAGATTTAAGACTTCCTGTTTTGCATCAGCAATTAAACGGTCGCCGTTCATCGAAATTGCATCCGAAGGTCGCAGAATTCCCCACGATTTCGCTTCCTGTGCGGAAGTGGCGACCTTGCCCATTCCGATCATTTCAAATGTGCTTTTCAAAAACGCCAGCGGATCAGCGTCAGGCGTGGCTTTCGCCTTGTCCATCGCACGCATTGTCATTTCCTTCGTGCCGCAACCCGCCGGAAGTAAACCGACTCCGACTTCGACAAGTCCGATATAAGTTTCCGCCGCCGCACGAACTTTGTCGCCGTGCATCGAAATTTCGCAGCCGCCGCCGAGTGCCAGACCGTAAGGTGCTGTTACGACAGGCTTCGGCGAATAACGAATCCGCATCACGGCTTTCTGGAATTGAGCGATCATCATATTTATATCGTCCCATTCTTCCTCTTGAGCCGCGAGCAGAACCATCATAATATTCGCTCCCGCCGAGAAATTTCCGCCTTGATTTCCGATGACTAAGCCTTCAAAATTTTTTTCGACTTCATCAAACGCAAAGTTCATCATCTGAACCGTGTCGCCGCCGATTGCGTTCATTTTTGAATGAAATTCCAAACACGCAACGCCATCGCCCAAATCTATTAATGAAGCACCGGCATTTTTCTTGATAACGCCGTTTTTCTCTTTAACCGAATCAAGAATAATCACGCCGTCTTGTGCCGGAATTTCCTTATATTCGCCGCCAACGAGGTCGTAATAAAATTTCTTGCCGTCTTCGGATTTATAAAAAGTTTCCGCTCCCGAATCAAGCATTTTTTGAACATTTTCGGGAACGGGTTGATTTTCTTTTTTCATACGCTCGACAGATTCCTTCAAGCCGATTGCGTCCCACGTTTCAAAAACGCCGATTGTCCAACCGAAACCCCATTTCATCGCATTGTCAATTTCGACGATTGTATTGGCAATTTCGGGAATCCGATTCGCCGCATAACGCAAAGTCCTCGAAGTCGTTTTCCACAAAAATTCGCCGACATTATCTTCTCCCCACATCAATTGCTTGATGCGTTGCGGTTTATCTTCAACCTGCCTGCCTGCATCCAAAGACGCAAATTTCGTTTTCTCCTGCGGTTTATATTCGAGCGTTTCCAAGTCTAATTCTAAAATAACCCGATTGCCTTCCGCATCATTCGATTTTTTGTAAAAACCGCCGCCCGTTTTGTCGCCCAAAATTTTCTTTTCAAGCATTTTGTTGACGACATCAGGCAAAACAAATGCCTCACGATCTTCGTCATCGGGAATCGCCGGATACAAATTATTGTTGACGTGTGCCAGCACATCCAAGCCAACTAAATCCGAAGTCCGAAAAGTCGCCGATGAAGCGTGTCCGATTGCCTTGCCCGTCATCTGGTCAACTTCCGTCGGCGTAAAACCCATCGCAAGCATTTCGTGAATCGTTGCCATCATCCCGAAAGTCCCGACACGATTGGCAATAAAATTCGGCTCGTCCTTTGCCGAAACAACACCTTTGCCTAAACGCTTGTCCATAAACCCGTGAACCTTACACGCAACTTCGCCGCTCGTCCATTCCGTCGGAATAACCTCGACAAGTTTCATATATCGCGGCGGATTAAAAAAGTGCATCCCAAGAAAATGCGATTTAAAATCATCCGAAAACGGCTCGGCAATATCCTTGATCGGAATCCCCGAAGTATTTGAACCGATTACCGAACCTTCATTACGATATTTCTCAACCTCCGCAAAAATCTTATGTTTTATATCAAGCCGCTCAACCACCGCTTCAATTATAAGATCGCAATCCTTGAGCTTTTCCATATCGTCCTCAAAATTCCCGAGTTCGATCAAATTCGCATTATCGCTGAGCATAAACGGTGCCGGCTTCAACTTTTTCGCCGCATCAAACATCTCGCCGACGATTCGGTTTCTAACGTGATAAGAATCAAGCGGCAACCCTTTTCTTTCTTCCGCTTCGCTCAATTCCTTCGGTGCAATATCGAGCAGCAACGTCGGAATCCCCGCATTCGATAAATGTGCAGCAATCGCCGCTCCCATTGTTCCTGCTCCCAAAACAGCCGCTTTTTCGACTTTTAACATAAATTTTATTCCTTTTATAAACTGATTAAATGCTGATAAATTGTTGAGGATAGTATAACTGAATGAGTATTCATTCAGCAAGGTCAGAGTATTTATTATACGAGACTAAGAATGATTTATCTGTATTTATAAAACTTGAAACCGCCACCACCTTTCCAGTTAATTTCTTTTGATATTCCGTTTTTTTCACCATCTATGACTTTCTTTAATCTATTCACTACATATTTTGTTATATGATCTCCAATTTCTACTCCGATATATTTACGATTCATCTTGTGAGCAACTGATATTGTTGACCCAGAACCAAGAAAACAGTCTAATACATAGTCATTTTCATTAGTGGCAATATGCAAGATATTCTTTATCAACTTTTCAGGCTTCGGAGTATCGAAAGGTATATAATCAGGAAATAATTTTAATAAGTGTTTTTTTGCAGATTTATGGTAGTGCTAAAACAGATTCCTGACGAGATCAGAGAAAATGCGGTATTTTTTACCGACTTGTGGAAAGCCTACGGTGAAGTGATTCCGTCTGATCGGCATATCAAATGTGAAAAAGGAAGCGGTTTAACCAACACGGTCGAACGATTTAACTGCACTTTGCGACAAAGAGTTTCAAGATTGGTGAGAAAAAGTTTATCGTTTTCAAAGAAGCAAGCAAATCACGAAGGAGCGATCAGATATTTTATCTGTCATTACAATAAAATTAGGCAAGCTAAATTTCAGACCTAAAGCATTACCTTTTTAGCACTACCGTCTGTTCCAACTCATCTTTGATAAACAACCGCATCGGCTCATCGAGTTTCGGCTTCATTCGGGAACCGATTCGGCGCGGAGCTAAACTCTCTCCGTTTCTTTTTAACTTGAGAATCTTCTCGACAAAGAACAATGACACGCCGAATTGCTTGGCTAATTCACGCTGTGAAATGCCTCCCGCTTGATCACGCCCGACCACCTTTATCCCTCAAATCCAAAGAATATGCCTTCATTCGATTATTTTAATCCTCGTATCT
>JBGTKR010000318.1:0-10649 GCA_041744535.1 Pyrinomonadaceae bacterium | reverse complement strand
AAAAATAGCTCACTCGATCTCTCAAGCGGGCTATTTTCCGTTTATGGAAGTTCGGTCCTGTTCAAAAGGGTTAGGACAAACCTGTTATATCTTTTTGATTGACTGTTAGTCGCTTAGCATCCATCCTTTTTGGTCTGCTGTGTAATCCGACATCATAAGTCCTTTTTGGTCTGCTGTGTATCCTGCCATAACGATTCCTTTTAGATCTGCTGTGTATCCTGCCATAACGATTCCTTTCATTGCCTTTGTTCTCCTCTAAATTTATTTTTTAGTTTTTGAAGTTTTCAACTTCTTACCCTTATACATTACAATCCTTGTGCCAAAACTTTAAACATCATATGTGTATCTACAAACTCACTACTTACAACAATTACACTAAGTTCTACTGCGAATTCAGTGATTTTGGAAAAACGTATATTCCGGTAACAACTTTTACGTTGTAGGAAAACAGAAAATCAACTAAACTATTGTGGATAAATAGCTTATCTATAATTTATATGTGCTACATTGATAACCATTGTTAATTTAGTATCCACACACATTTAATCAGTGCTTCAGTATTCAATCACTAAGTAACAGTTTCAAAATTAAAGTAACCCATCAAATTAAACGCTTACGCTCCAGTCTAAAAACTCTTTTTAGATGAGTTACTTTATTTTGAAACTGTTACTTAGCAAAAAAAACACTGGCTTTTTAAAGTTTAAAAATGTTAGTATTGTTTAAAGGTGGTTTTACCACCTTCCATTTGATACCTCACCTTGTCAAGCATTTTCATTTATCGAGTAACCCGACATATATCACTTTTATAAATGCAAAATAAAAATATTCTTAAAACCTATATCACAACTGTCTGTATTCTTGGCAGTATTTCGCTTGTCTATGCTTTTTTAAATATAGATATAGACAAATTAAACTGGAGTTCGGTTAGCTTGATGTTGTTGGCTTTAATTCTCAGTTTAAAATTGACTATTTCATTATCTCCGGTAAACTCACATTTAAGTTTTTCAGACACGGTAATTTTCCTTTCATTTTTGCTTTACGGAGGCGAAGCAGCGGTCTTATTTGCTGCTTTTGAAGTGATAATTATTTGTATTCACTTAAAATATAAAGATGTTTATCTTAGAAAAATCACCGTCGTATCTAATATTTTCAATACAATTCTCGCTACATCAATAACTTTTTTAGTTTGGTTAATACTTCCGTATTTCGGTTTAGAACACAATTACGCCGTAACATCCGTATTAATCTCGACTTTAGCAGTTCTTGCCGTAATTCAAACTTTATCTCTCTCGGGGTTAATCGCTGTTTTCTTTGTTTTAGATAAAAACGCAAAATTTTGGAAAATGTGGAAGGAAATTTGCTTTACCAGTTCGATTACCCAGTTTGTCGGAGCGGGTTTAGCCGGTGTCGCGTATAAGATTTTAGGTCTTAACGATATATTTGCCGTTTCGATTCTAATTTGCATATTTGTTTTTGTATATCTCAGCTATAAGCAAATGATCGGAAACATCAATAATTCCCTAAGTAAAGTGGAAAAAGCTGAACGCGAAAAGGCGGAAATTGCAGAACAGAAAGCCCTGGAAGCCATGGAACACGCTCAGGAACTTGAAATTCTTTTGGAAAAGGAAGAGCAGATCAGCCACGACTTACGCGAAAGCCAGAGAGATTTGGAGTATGCGGCTTTTTACGACAATTTAACCGAACTGCCGAATCGTTCATATCTTATAGAAAGACTTAATCTTTTAGTAGAACTCGGAATTGAAGTTTCTCACAGATATTTTGTTTTATTCCTTGATTTGAGCCGTTTTAAAAATATCAATGACAGTTTGGGACATACGGTCGGCGACGAAGTTTTGAAAATCGTCGCTCTTCGTCTCAGACGTTTGACCAGAGATGAAGATACGATTTCCAGACTCGGCGGAGATGAGTTTGCAGTCATTCTCAATGATCTTAACTCGATTGATGAAGCGGAGGAGGTTGCCCGGAAGATTTATGAGAAACTGACGCAGCCTTATGTAATCGCGGAAAATAAAATTTTTTCCGATCTGCATATCGGCATCGCACCGTTTGATTCGGAACATATAAAACCCGAAGACGTTCTGCGTGATGCCGATATAGCAATGCACCACGCCAAAGAAAAAAATGTCGGGATTGAAGTATTTGATAAGGAAATCCGGTCATTCTATCTTGAACGTATAAAACTGGAAACCGAATTGCGGTACGCCCTCGAACGCGAAGAATTGACGATGAACTATCAGCCTTTGATCTCTTTAAAGGATGGCGAACTTATCGGATTTGAGGGACTTCTGCGTTGGTATCACCACGAAATGGGTTTTATTTCACCCGGCAAATTTATTCCCGTCAGCGAAGATTCCGGTTTGATAATTCCGATCACGGTCTGGATTCTGAAAGAAACCTGCCTCCAACTTGCCGCCTGGCAGAAAATTCTGCCCGAATACAGAAATTTAATTATAAGCGTTAATATTTCCGGCAAACATTTTGACGATACACGGCTTGTCCGCGATGTAAAGACGGCTCTGAAACTTTCAGGCTTGCCGCCGACGTGCCTGAAACTTGAAATTACCGAAAGCAAGGCAATGGAAAACGCCGAACATACGATCGAGGTGTTAAATAAATTAAAGAAACTCGGAGTTCAGATAAGCATAGACGATTTCGGAACGGGTTATTCATCCTTGAGTTACCTTCACGAATTACCTTTCGACACATTAAAAATTGACCGTTCATTTGTAATGAATACCGGAGACAACGGCGAAAACTCTCAGATTCTGCAAACGATTATTTCTTTGACCAAAAACTTAAAGAAAAAAGTAATCGCCGAAGGAATAGAAACCGAAAGTCAACTGTCGCTTTTGAACAGTTTGGGCTGTGATTACGGTCAGGGCTATCTTTTCTCAAAACCGCTCCCGGCAGATCAACTGGAACAGCTTTTATATCAAAAAACCTCTTGGCTTCCCGCTCAAGAATTTGAGGAAGTTCCGTCGCCGGGTGAAACCAGCCGAACGGACGAACATCTGCCTGTTTTTTGATTCATTAATAGACCAATCTCAATTTATAAAGACGGCTAAACAGGCTGTCTTTTTTTTGATTTTCCAATCAAACCAATTTCGTAGTAAAATCAACTAATAAAGCATAGACCAAAAAAATTAAAAAAGGGGACAAGACACGAAATGATTTCTAAATTATTCACGGCATTTTTATTATGTGCATTTTTTGCAGTAACTATTTTTGCCCAAACGAAGTTGGATTATCCGAAAACAAAAAAGGCGGATCAGGTTGATGATTATCACGGCACAAAGGTTTCAGATCCGTATCGCTGGCTGGAGGATGACAATTCCGCCGAAACCAAAAGTTGGGTTGAGGCTCAAAATAAGGTTACTTTTGCCTATCTGAATTCGATCCCGATACGCGAAAAGATCAAAAAGCGTCTGACCGAACTTTGGGATTACGAAAAATATTCCGCACCTTTTGAGCAGGGCGGCAAGTATTTTTATTCAAAAAATGACGGTTTACAAAATCAATACGTTTTGTATGTCGCCGATTCGGTTAATGATGAAGGTCGCGTCTTGCTCGATCCGAACAAATTTTCCGAAGACGGAACAACCTCGCTGGCAGGAATAGCAGTTTCCGATGATGGAAAAACTCTCGCTTACGGGATTTCCGTCGCCGGTTCGGATTGGCGTGAGTATCATTTTATGAACATCGAGAGCGGCAAAAAACTTCCCGATGTTCTAAAAGATATAAAATTCAGCGGAATGTCCTGGACAAAAGACGGCGAAGGAATTTTCTATTCGCGTTTTCCGCGAACCGATGAATCGGCAAAATTGACGAGAATCAATTACAACCAAAAACTTTATTATCACAAACTCGGCACGCCGCAATCTGAAGACCCGATAGTTTATCAGCGTCCCGACGACAGAGAAATGGGAATCGGCGGCGGCGTTTCCGAAGACGGCAGATGGCTGATGATTTCGGTTTCAAAAGGAACTTCGCCGAAAAATATGATCTATTACAAGGATTTGTCGAAAAAATATTCGGCGGTTCTTCCGTTGGTTGATAAATTTGAAGCGGATTATTCGCCGATCGGAAACGACGGCACGACATTTTATTTCAGAACCGATAAAGATGCTCCGCTTTCGAAGATAGTTTCGATTGATGTGGCAGACGAAAATCCGACTTGGAAAGTCGTCATTCCCGAAGCTAAAGAAACTTTGCGGGGAGTTGATTTTGTCAATAATCAATTCGTTCTTTCTTACTTAAAAGACGCTTACACGCAGGTTAAAATCTACGATTTAAACGGAAAATTCGTCCGCAATGTCGAACTACCCGGCATCGGCTCGGCTGGCGGATTCGGCGGCAAACGCTATGACAAAGAAGTTTTCTACACATTTTCAAGCTACAACGCACCGCCGACAATTTACCGCTATAACTTGGAAACAGGAAAATCCGAAGTTTTCCGCAAAGCCGATGTAAAATTTAATCCCGACGATTACATTGTCAAACAGATTTTTTATCCGAGCAAAGACGGAACGAAAATCCCTATGTTCATCGTTCACAAAAAAGGTTTGAAAATGGATGGAAAAAATCCGACTCTGCTTTACGGCTACGGCGGATTTAATATTTCGATGACACCGGGCTTCAGCGTTTCGCGTATTGCATGGATGGAAATGGGCGGAGTTTATGCCGTTGCAAACTTACGCGGCGGCGGCGAATACGGCGAAGAATGGCACGAAGCGGGAACGAAATTAAAGAAACAAAACGTCTTCGACGATTTTATATCGGCGGCTGAATACCTTATCAAAGAAAAATACACGCAACCCGCAAAACTCGCCATTCAAGGCGGTTCAAACGGCGGTTTGCTCGTCGGTGCGGTTTTAAATCAACGCCCCGATCTTTTCGGTGCGGCACTTCCCGCCGTCGGCGTAATGGATATGCTTCGCTTCCACAAATTCACTATCGGACGGGCGTGGACATCCGATTACGGTTCGGCGGAAAACGCGGACGAATTCAAAGCCTTGTATGCTTATTCGCCTTTGCACAATATCAAAAAAGGCACAAAATATCCGGCAGTAATGGTTACAACCGCAGATCACGATGACCGGGTTGTTCCCGCACACAGTTTTAAATACGCGGCAACATTACAGGAAATGCAAGCCGGAAATGCTCCTGTTCTGATCCGCATCGAAACAAAGGCAGGACACGGTGCAGGAAAACCGACGGCAAAGATCATCGAGGAACAAGCTGATATTTACGGCTTCCTGATGAAAAACTTAGGAATGTAATAAAGAAAGTAAAAAGTAAAAAAGATAAAAGGCGAAAATTCTTTAAATCCAATTTTCGCCTTTTACCTTTTTACTTTTTACTTTAATTCTCCAATTCTCCCAAATGCAAAACTTTGTCGGTTTGTTTTCCTCTCATCAGGGGAATTTCCTGATGAGGAATGATGTTTTTCCAACGGTTTTTATCAGATAAAAGAGTTTCTATCTGATCGGACGGAACAGGACGGGAAAAGAGAAAACCTTGTCCGTATTCACAGCCGAGAATTCGCAGTTGATGAAGTTGATGAATCGTTTCGATTCCTTCGGCGATAATTGATAAATTCAGAACTTTTGCCAAAGCAATGATCGTGCGGACGATTTCCCCGTTTTCGCTTCCGTTTTCCATCGCACTGACAAATGAACGGTCAATTTTTAATGTGTTGATCGGGAAACGATGGAGATAGCTCAATGACGAATAACCCGTTCCGAAATCATCTATGCTCAACTGAACACCGACTCTTTTTAGTTGATTTAAGATCGAAATAGCAGATTCCGCGTTATTCATAATCGCACTTTCGGTAATCTCCAGTTTCAAGCGATTCGGTTCGATATTTTCTTCATTTAGGATATTCTTGACCTGAGCCACCAGATCATCTTCCACAAAATGCTTGCCCGATAAATTAACACTTATCATCAAATTCTCATTTTCGGGCGACATCTGCGACCATTCAGTCAGTTTTCGGCAGGATTCTTTCAACATCCATAAAGTCATCGGAACGATCAATCCCGTATTTTCGCTGACGGGAATGAATTCCGCCGGTGAAACCAACCCGCGTTCCGGGTGATTCCAACGCATCAGCGATTCAAAACCGATCACATTCATCGTTTGCAGACAGATGATCGGTTGATAAAAGGCGACTAACTCGTTTCTCTCAATCGCATAACGCAGATCGGTTTCAACCTGCAAAAGTGAAACGGCGTTGGCGTGCATTGCCGGATCAAATATCTCGAACTTCCGTTCACGGGATTTTGCCTGATACATAGCAATTTCAGCATCCCGCACGATGTCTTCCGCCGCTTTGTAATCGCTGTCGGCAATGGCAACTCCGACGGCAACACTTGTAAAAATACTTTTTTCGTCGATCTCAAACGATTCCTTAAAATGTTCGTTGATTATTTTTATGCAGCTGATAACATCTTCTTTGTTGGAAATATCGGTTAAAATAATACCGAATTCATCGCCGCTGAAACGTGCGACAAAATCATCCGCCCGCACGGAATTCAATAAACGTCTCGCCACACTAACGATCAATTTATCGCCCGTTTTGTGTCCGAGGCTTTCATTTACCGTCTTAAATCTATTCAAATCTAAAGAGAGAACGGTGAAAGAAAAGGTTTTATCTATTCTGATTCCTTCAAGATAAGCTCTTACCTGTTCGACGAACTGGTTTCGGTTCGGCAAACTGGTCAATGTGTCGTGATAGGCGGCAAACTTGAATTTCTCACGGCTTTGTCTTAGTTCCTTCTCGATTTGTTCCTGCTGCAAAATATGAGTTTGAAGTTCTTCAATGTGCTCTTCGGCTAGTTCGGCTCTTTCCCTTTCGGCTTTTTCAGCTTTTTCATCAGAGAGTTTTACGTCATCGGTATATCTGCGGTAGGTGAAATAGACCGTAAATGAAATTACCGAAACTACCAAAATTGCGATTGTTCCAACGCCGTAAAGTGCTTTGACCGCAAGTCCGGCGATCAACGCACAAACAAAGTATATAACCAATGCGTTCAAACAATTTTCATACCAAACTTTGAAGAAACCTTTCTCTGTTTTAATTGCTGTAAAAATTGATACTACCGCAGAACTGGCTGCGAAATGTGTTGTTCCTATCAAACACAATAATAATGCAAAGTTTGAAAGATCATCACCCGATGTAACCGATGTCAGCGAGCCGAAAATCAATTTAGCGATAAGGGCTGTAAAAAATATAGAAAATCCGGCTGTTGCACCATTTAAAATTATTGTGGAAGTTTTTATCCTTACCCCGCCATACCGGAAAGCAAAAGAACTCACAATTGTTTCAATTACTGCAATAGTAACTGCTACTTCTCCGCCGTATGTGAGCAATGCAAGGTATATTAAAACATCGGAAACATTAAGATAAATTTTTGTTCGCGGGATTTGAAGATGCGTGAAACTGCTAAAAATAATCACCGCAGTCAGCAAAAGAAATAAATTCCTATCCACTCTGGATGCAGTTATATTATAGACAGAGTAGAGAAGGATCCCTGCTGAAACCGATATTATCAGCCAGTATAAAAATTTATATTTAGATTCCTTGTTAAACACAATTTTTCGTCAATAATTGTTGTTGGATGAGAGTTTTGTCGTGAATTCAGAAGGTTGAAGACTTTGGAAGCGAAGTAAAACTTATTGGGTTTTACCTTTGTTATTATATGTTTAATCTTGTTTTATGTCCAGTAAAATTTTTTATTTAAAAAATAAAAATAGGATGAGTGATTACGGCTCATCCTATTGAAAAATAAATTAAGAAATGATTTAACGCATAGATCCCGTATCATCACCTTTGATTAATGGACTTGAACTGCTAAAAGTAGTGTCGCTCATCATCAGACCATCACTCATCATCAAGCCGTCACTCATTAATATGCCGTCGCTCATCATCAGACCGTCGCTCATCATTAAGCCACTGCCGAAGGTTTCACTCCAATCACAAAACATTACCCCATCGCTCATCATCAAGCCGTCGCTCATCATTAAGCCGTCGCTCATCATTAAACCGTCGCTCATCATTAAGCCATCGCTCATCATCAAGCCGTCACTCATCATCAGACCATCGCTCATCATCAGACCTAAACCGTATATACTTTGGTATTCGGTGATAAGTTTCGTGCCTTGAGCATAACCTTTGTCGAGAATTATGCCCTGCGACCAGAGAACATTTTGTCCGGCAATAACAGATGTTTGATTGGGCAAAGTGCCGGAAGTCAGCATCGGAGTTCCGAGCGGTGTTGAGATGCTTAAATCCTGTCGGACTAATTTTGCAAGTCGCACCGCACCCTCGATATTTATTTGTCCCGCACCTTGTTCGAGCATATTAAAGCCGCGAAGCGGTTGAGCCGAATACATCAGGATCATTTTGACCATATTCGGTGTAAGTGTCGGATTTGCCTGAAGCATCAGAGCAACCGCACCGCTGACAACCGGAGTCGCCATCGAAGTTCCGCTCAAATACATCACTCGCGATTCTTCATTATTTCCTATAGTTTTAACATTTAATTCTGGAGTTGTTGAAGCCAGTAGATTTTTTTCTGATTTTGCAGCGACAATTTTATTTCCCGGAGCAACAATTTCAGGTTTAACCAGATGATCATAAACTTTTACGCCGTTTGCATCCATATAAAACGAGCGTGTCGGACCGCGTGAGCTATATGTAGCGATCCCGTCATCACTTCTGACATTCGTTCCGAAAGTATTTGCTGCACCGACCGTAATAACCGTCGGATCGTTTCCGGGCGAGTGAATCATTCCATAGATCTTATTTCCAGCTGCATCTTTTCCGTTATTTCCGGCTGCTGCGACAACTATAATCCCGGCGGCGGTTAATTTTCGAACGGCTCGACAAAGCGGATCGTTTCTCCATGTTTCAATTGCAGGAGTTCCGAGACTCAAATTCACAACCCGAATATTGTATCTGTTTTTTTCCGTCAGAATCCAATCAATCGCACTAAGCAGACTTGAGGTTTTACCTGTTCCTTTATTATCCAGAACTTTAACGGGAATAATTGTAGCTCCGGGAGCGATACCTTGATAATCGCCCAATGCTTTAATTGGTAGGATGAAAGGCGGGTCGGCTTTCTTGCCGATTCACGCTCTTTGACACTACCTTTTGTCAGCCGATTGAAAGTATCATTCCTTTTATACCTTGTTCTTTTTCTTTAGGAGGATATTTTCAATGACTACATTTTACGTCGGTTTGGATTTGGGTTCAACCTTTTGTTATCAATGTGTGATCAAACCGGACGGTTCGGTCTTTCGGTCGCGTCCCGTTCCAACGAGTGAGCAGAGTTTGCGAACCGCGTTTGAAGGCTTTGACGGCGATCTGCTCGTTCATACCGAAGCCGGTGAACTCGCTTTTTGGGCGGCGGATGTCATCAAACCGTTGGTCAAACAGGTCATCATCTCGCATCCGCGCACTCTGGCGTGGATTGCCAAAGATGCTCTGAAAAACGACAAACTCGATGCCCGCAAACTCGCCGACTTGCTGCGTTTTAATCTGGTTCACGAGGTTTATCTGCCGCCGCACCAAAGCCGCCGGACATTCAAGCAGATCGTGCGGCATTATGACGAGGCGACCCGCGCTCAGGCGAAGTTAAAAGCCAAACTCAAGGCGCGTTTGCGGTGTCAGGGCATCATTCGCCGCGATGCGAAAGTTTTCGACGCGGACGAGTGCAAGGCGGTGTTGGCAAACATCACCGATGATTATCTCAAAGTGATGTTCGGGCAGTATTACAAAACGCTCGACTCTTTGATCGCCGATCAAACCGCCGCCAAGCGATTGATGCTCGACGCGGCAAAACAGTTCCCGGAAGTCAAGTTGCTGCAAACCGCGCCGGGAGTCGGCATCATCGGGGCGTGCCGGTTTGTCGCGTATATTCAAACGCCGCATCGGTTCTCGAATAAGCGGAAACTGTGGCGATATTGCCGACTCGGTATCACGCGGCGTTCGAGCGACGGGAAACTGCTCGCTCATCCGCAACTCGACATCAACGGTTGCGGAGCGTTAAAGGATGTGTCGAGAAAAGCCTTCGAGGCGGCGTTGCGGTGCGAAAAGGATAATTCCTTCAAACGCACTTTTGAGCAATCGTTGGCAAATACGGGCGATAAAGTTCACGCCCGTTTGACCGTCCGGCGTAAGATCGTCGCGTGTCTGCGGGCGATGTGGCTGAGTGGTCAGCCGTATCACGAAGATTTGCCGTAATCGGCAAACATAATTTGATCGCCGGATCAAAAAAAGCGAAGAGTTTTGATAATCGAATAACAAAGCGAACTGTTGTCGCCCGAAGCGAAAAGTGCTGTGGAGGCGCGGCAAGTCTCGAAACAAAATTCATGGACTTCGGTTGAAATATAAAATCGAAAAGTCCCGTCCATTGGTTAGGCTGCCGCACTTTTAATCCGATACGACCATAGACCACTCTAAGATGAGTGAAGTCTCAAATAGCTGACTGGAACAGTAAGAAAAAGTTCAATAAAAAGGACGGTTACTGAAAAAGCACAAAGCGCGGGCGAGAAATCAGCAGAGGCGGAAAGATTCGATTGACAAAACCAAGAACGCCATCCGGCGAAACTAAACAAAACCC
>JBGTKR010000317.1:0-4681 GCA_041744535.1 Pyrinomonadaceae bacterium | reverse complement strand
CCTTTGCCTTGTGATTTGAAAAAATCAAGAACGTCCTGGTCAATTCTCAGCGTGAGTTGCTTTTTGGTTTTAAGCGTTTCTAAACTCTTTTGCAAAACTCCTTTTGACCACATTTCATCTGTTATCTCAGGACAATCACTAAAATCAATATCTTCATCGGTCATAACATCAATTTTTGCCCAATCAGTCTGCGATTTCTTCAAAGTATTTTTGTTGCTCATTTTTTGTCGCCTTTCTTATGGAAATTATTCTAATTGTATTTTCCGTTTCCGTATAAACTACTGTTACTATTCGATTTTCCATTATCCCGACTGTAACGAATCGAGCTTCACCATAATCAAGCCTGTCATTGAGTATCGTATATCTTAAGTTTTCAAAAACTGATTCGATTCCAATAAAATCTATTTTGTGCTTTTGTATGTTAGCAGTTCGTTTTTTTTCATCCCATTCAAATTCCATAAGAATTGTAATTACGTGAATTAATTCTTTAACATTTTCGGCTAATCAACTTTGCTTTTGCACTTCTTCCATATAAGCTCTGAGCAGTTGATTGATTTTGGTTTGATAACCTTTGCCTTGTGATTTGAAAAAATTCAAAACGTCCTGGTCAATTCTCAGCGTCAGCTGTTTTTTGGTTTTGACGGGTTTTAAACCTTTTCGCACAAAGCCGTTTTTCCACATTTCGGGTGTAGTTTTAGGAATATCGGAAAAATCAATATCTTTATCTTTCATATTTCTTAATCTTTCGATGTCAGTCCCGAATTTCTCTGTAATATGTTTCTTGTTCATGTTTTTCTGCCTTCCTTGCGGAGATTATTCTGATTGTATCGTCGATTTCAGTATATGAAACCGATATTACTTCGCCAAATAACAAAATTAATGATAAAAATCTTATTTCACCATAATCAAATCTATCATCTAGAATTGTGTAAGAATCTGTAACAAAAACCAACTCTACATCGGTAAAGTCTATGCCGTGTTTTTTGAGATTGGCTTTTCTTTTTTCTTTGTCCCACTCAAACTTCATTGTAGTTACATTTTGTAGTTACGTCAATTAATTTTTTCGCTGTTCCGCCAACCATTTTTGATATTTTGCTTTGCCTTTTTCAAACTCCGCCGCACTTGCATAAAAGTTGTGCGAGCCGTCGTTTTTATCTGTGTCCAAGACATAATATAAATAATCGGTTTTAGCAGGATTTAGTGCGGCTTCCAATGAAGATTCGCTGGCGGATGAGATCGGTCCGGGTGGCAGTCCGGCGATTTTTCTTGTATTGTATGGATGATTTACTTCGACATCGCTTTTATTTATCACGCCGTCCCAGCGTCCGAGAAGTTTGGCGATATAAACATTTGTTGCGTCAATTCCGAGTGCCATTTGTTTGTCCAGACGATTATAAATAACGGACGCGACAATCGGGCGTTCAGCCGCGACTTTTGATTCGTTCTCGATCAAACTGGCGATGGTTACGATTTCCTGATTTGTTCTGCCGAGTTGAGTTGCCATCTGCGTCCATTCGGGTTTCCAAGTTGTTTTAAATTGATCAACCATTCGTTTGATAACTTCCTGCGGTGTTGTTTCGGGCGGAAAATGATAGGTTGTCGGATAAAGATAGCCTTCGAGATTTTCGGCATTCGGGTCAATTTCTTTGATAAGGCTCGTATCGTTCATCAAATAAAGAACGGCTTTTTCGTCCATCGGGGGATTTGTCGAAAATTTACTTGCTATGCGTTTAGCAATGTCAAAACGAGTCCAGCCTTCGGGGATCGTAAGTTTTATCGTGCGTTGTTTGCCGCTTTCGAGTTCTTCCAAAACTTGTAAAGTCGTGATCGGCGAAGCAAAACGATATTCTCCGGCTTGCAGTTTGCTTGCGTCGCCGAAGGTTCGCAGGTAAATTTGAGTTGCCAGCGGATATTTGATAATTCCTTCGGAAGTTAATTTACCGATGATCTGATTCGGCGTTTCACCTTTTTCGACGGTGATGTATTTTTCCGTTTTGTCGTGAGTCGCGGGCTGACGCAATCCGCTGTAAATCCAATAACAAACGCCGCCGACGGCTACCGCGGAAACCATAAATAATGCTATTAATATTTTTATAAATTTCATTGAGTTGAAAGTTTAGCAGAAAAATTTATTTCCGATAAATGCTGTAATGTTTTGTTAATTTTGAAGTTATGAAAAGAATATTCGTTGCAATTGATATTTCGCCGCAAGCAAAGGTTTCGGTTTTAAATTATATTGAGGATTTGAAAAAAGAATTTTCCGATATAAAAGTCGGTTGGTTAGCGGCGGAAAAGCTGCATTTAACGCTTAAATTCTTTGGTGATATTGATAATGCACAAATTGCGGAATTGAAAAATATCATCAAACGAATTGCCGAAAAATATAAATCTTTTGAAATGTTCGTAACAAAAACCGGAGTTTTTCCCGACAAGCGAAAAGCAAAAATTTTGTGGCTTGGAATTGCGGAGGAAACAAATAATCTGAAGTTAATTAAGGATGAAATTGAAATCGAATGTAAAATACATCTTGTTGAAAAGGAAACGAGAAAATACAAACCGCATCTGACAATCGGGCGAATTCGAGAACCGAAGAAATCAAAAAAATTAGCCGAAAAACATCTGCAAAATGATTTTGAACCCGTCAGGTTTAATGTTTCCGGGATCATAATATACGAAAGTGAACTCAAACCGGCGGGTTCGGTTTATTCAATTGCTGCAAAATTTAGTTTACTCTGATCTTTTTTTTTCGATTTTTTCCAAAGCGTTTTCAATTGCGGTTGTAACTTCCTTGCTTTCCGGCGTTTCTTTTGACGAAAAACGTGCAATAATTTCGCCCTTGTCATTTACTAAAAATTTATTGAAATTCCAAGTAATTTCTCCCGCAAATTTCGGGTCGGTTTTTTCGCTCGTCAGATATTGATAAAGCGGATGCTGATCGTCGCCTTTGACGGAAATCTTGGCGAACATCGGGAACGAAACTTTATATTTCAGCGTGCAGAAATCTTTAATTTCTTCATTGCTTCCCGGTTCTTGTCCGCCGAAATTGTTGGCGGGGAAACCTAAAATAACGAATCCCTGATCTTTGTATTTATCGTAAATCTTCTGCAAACCTTCATATTGCGGAGTATAACCGCATTTGCTGGCGGTATTTACGAACATTACGACCTTGTTTTTGTATTTTTTAAGTTTAACTTCTTTTCCGTCTATATCGGTTACTTTAAACTCATAAATTGATTTGGCGACAACTGCTGATTTGATATTCGATGCCGAACTGCCGAAAAAATCAAATCCGTAGGCACTTAAAATAACCGTCGCAATTATGACGACAACAAAAAAAATCAAAATCTTTTGCATATATTATTCTCCAAATAATAAGAAAATGTTACAAATTAATTTTAACAGGGATGTTTACAGCCTACAATCATCTCATAATTTGCAGAAAAATCAAGTTACTCATTAAGTTCCCGACGAGTTCCGGGCTTCGGCAAAGAATTTTTCTCATCCTTTTCATCTTGTCCCGTCGCCGCCAGAACTTCCTTGATCGCACCGACACTCGATAAAACATTTGAAGTTTCCGTCGGCATAAAAATAACTTTTGAATTGTTTGTTCTGGTCATATCACGCAGCGAATCAATATATCTTGCCGTAATTAAATAATTTGCCGTTTGTCCTCTGTCGCCGATTGATTGAGCGATCTGAGAAATTGCGGAGGCTTCCGCTTCGGCAGCTTTTAATCTCGCATTTGCCGCACCTTCGGCTTCTAAAATTGCCGACTGTTTTGCACCTTCGGCACGCATAATTGCGGCTTGCTTTTCTCCGTCGGCACGTGCGATTGCAGCTTGTTTATCACCTTCCGCCTGCAAAACCAACGCCCGACGATTTCGTTCCGCCGTCATTTGTTTCTCCATCGTGATACGAACATCTTCCGGCGGATTTATGTTCTTGACATCCACGCGGGTAACTTTTACGCCCCATTTATCGGTGGCTTCGTCCAGAATATGCTGCAGTTTGCTGTTTATCTGATCGCGTGAAGAAAGCGTATGGTCTAAATCCATTTCGCCCATCACGGCACGCATTCCGGTAATGGTTAATTGGACGATACCGCCGACGAGATCGTTTATTTCATAGACCGCTTTTGCCGGATCGGTGATTTGCCAATAAACAACCGAATCAACATTGATCGTTACATTATCGCGTGTAATTACGGGCTGCGGGGGAAGATCAATATATTGTTCACGCAGGTCAATCGAGGTCATACCGGGACGCGAATTTGTCCAATAGACCGCCCGCGGTGCTTCAAAAAACGGATAGATTATATTCAAACCGCTTCTGGCAACGCGGCTGAATCTTCCGAGCCTTTCGATCAATAAAACCGAAGACTGCGGAACGATTTTGATGGTTTTCCAAGCGACGGTTAAAAGTGCTACTCCCAAAAACATCAGGAAAATTAGACCGAAACCGATCTCAAATTGAAATAAAAGAAGCGACGCAAACATATTTTGACCTCCAGAAATTTGTTAAATAAAAACAATATTTTGATTATAGCTGATTTTTAATAAAAGTTTTAGTTTCAAGTTGTTGAAAGCGTTTTAAAATTATCTATAATTCAAAATATGAGCATCAAAATCTCCGATATTGAAGACGCGAAAAATATTCTAAAAGGCGTAATTATTCCGACACC
>JBGTKR010000316.1:0-2183 GCA_041744535.1 Pyrinomonadaceae bacterium | reverse complement strand
CCTTCGCTGAGAGCCGTGCCGCCGGTCGAGGTTTTGACATCGGCGATAAAACCTGCCGGATCAATTTTTCTGATAATTAATCCTTTTTCGCCTTTTAACCGATATGTTCTGGCAATCTGCGGCGTAACTTCGGCTAGGGTCAGACCGAAGGGCAGCACTTCAATAACTTTTCCGTCCACGGGAAGTTTTCGGCGTTCATCGTCGGAGTCTCCTAAAATCTCGTCGCTCGGGCGTTCATCGAGTTTTACATTTATGATTTTGCGTTCCAGTTTATTCCCGGCTTCACGCAAAACGGTGATTTGCGTATCCTTTCCGGGCGTGATTGATGAAACTTTCGTAATTAAATCCTGAGCATTTTCAACCGTTATATTGTCTAATGAAACGATTATGTCATTTTTCTGCAAACCGGCTTTTGCCGCTGCTCCGTCCGTGTTGCTGACTTCCGTAACGATTGCTCCCCTTGCTTCGCCGAGTCCGTAAACTTCGGCAAAT
This sequence comes from Pyrinomonadaceae bacterium, assembly GCA_041744535.1. Lineage (GTDB taxonomy): Bacteria > Acidobacteriota > Blastocatellia > Pyrinomonadales > Pyrinomonadaceae > Aridibacter. Next base: position 1,691 of record JBGTKR010000316.1, on the reverse strand, counting down.
TCCTTTTTAACCGAGTCCAAATAAACGCCTAAATATCCGCGTTTTACCTTGCCGTTTTGCAAGATTTGGCGATAGACATTATTAGCTTCATTAGCGGGCAGGGCGAATCCGATGCCGTTATAATCTCCCGTCGAAGTTGCGATCTGCGAATTTATTCCGACAACTTCGCCGTCCATATTGACCAGCGGACCGCCCGAATTTCCGCGGTTTATCGCCGCATCCGTCTGGATAAATTTCTGAAAGGATGTCGCGTAGGGAGTTTCGCGGTTGGTCTGTGAAATAATTCCCGCCGTAACGGTTTGTGCCAGACCGAACGGAGAACCGATTGCCAAAACCCAATCGCCGATCCTGACCGAATCCGAATTACCGAGTTTTATAAACGGCAGGTCTTTATTTGCTTCGATTTTTAAAACAGCCAGATCGGTTAGTTTATCCGCTCCGACGATTTTTGCGACATATTCTTCGTTGCTTTGCAGTCGGACGGTAATTTTTGCCGCATCCTCGACCACGTGATAATTCGTTAAAATATATCCCGTCCGGTCAACTATAAAACCGCTTCCGACGGCATAACTCGGACGACGCGGAAGACGACGGCGGAAAAAATCCAGAATATCATCCGGTTCTCCATCCGCATTACTTTCGCCTTCAACCCTGACCTCAGGCACTTTGCCCTTCGTATCTATGTTGACAACCGCAGGCTCGACACGCTTTGCAACTTCCGCAAACGAAGCCGAAAGTTGTTCCGGCGAAGCGTTTACACTCTTTGTTTTCTGAATAGTTTCGGGAGGTTGTGCATTTATAAATCCTGCACTTACCGCAAGCATAAAAAATGCAAATGCAATATTTGTGATCAAAAATTTCTTCCCGGACTTTTCATAAAATTTATACATAAACCGATTCTCCATTTAATTGTTTTTCTTTCGGGCAAATAATACCTTGAATTATCAAGTATAAATTTCCGCACGTTAATTGACAACAAAATATTTACGAAACGTATTGCCAAAAAGTTATCTGTTGTAAAAAAAGGCGGAAACCCGCGTGTCAACAAGGGTGCTTAGATGGCGGAAACCCGCGTGTCAAAGGGTGCTGATTTTAGATGGCAGAAACCCGCGTGTCAACAAGGGTGCTGATTTTAGATCAGCAATAATCAAAAAGCACCCTCCGTAACTGTCGGGTTTCCGCCTTTATCCATCGAGAGCAAAACTTTCATCACGCCTTTTTGTTCTGCTTTTTCCATTGCTTTGATGCCGTCCGAAAGCGGAAATTCTTCCGAGATCAGACTTTCAACATTTATTTTGCCTTCTTTTAATAAGTCCAGAGCGGGCGAAAACATTCCGCAGCGTGAGCCGATGATCGTAAATTCATCAACCACGACCCGCCACGTTTCCCACGTCGGTTTGCCTGAAAAAGTGGATTTTAAAACCAGTTTTCCGCGTGGTTTCAGTAAATCCAGAGCCGTTTCAAAACCGCTTTCCGCTCCCGATGCTTCAACGACGACATCAAATTCGCGTTTCATCTTTTTCGCACTTCCGAGCAAAATTCCTTCGACGTTTCCGCCTTTTTCCGCCGTATCTAATTTATTTTGATGCTTGCCGACGAGTTTTAAGTTGTCGCTCTTTAACGCCAAACTCCACGCACACAAAATTCCGAGCTTGCCGTCGCCGATCACGGCAACTTTTGTTTCCGGCAGA
>JBGTKR010000315.1:0-2983 GCA_041744535.1 Pyrinomonadaceae bacterium | reverse complement strand
CTTTTAAAGCGGGAATAAATTTTAAATTGTGGTGTCTGTAAATTATTGACAAATGATTTTTACAAAAAATCATTCGCCTCTTAAGTGGTTTTCGAGTGCGGAAACATTGACTTTTAAGGGCGTTGTGCGTCCGTAGTCAACAAATCCGTTTTGCCTTAATTTATTCATCGTAACGGAAACGTGCGGACGGCTCATCGCCGCCATTTTAGCGATTTCGTTGTGGCTCAAATCAAGTATGACTTCATCGGTTTTACTATAAACTTCACCGTATTTTTGACTTTTGATAACGGCGAGATGCAGTAATAAATGCTCCAATCTTTCTTCCGCACCGCGGTGGGCAAGAATTTCAAACCGACGTTCCGCATCCGCCAGACGGACGCAGTATGTCCAGACCAAAGCCGCCAGAACTTCGCGGTTGACCTGCATATAATTCATAAAATCACCGACCGTTACGGCAACCGTTTCGCATAATTTGACGGCACTGGCGGTCGAACCTCGATTCGTATATTTTCCGCAAAAACACAATTCGCCGAATGCCTTGCCTTCCTCGACATCCTGGACAATCGCCTCGCGTCCTTCCGTATCGCCGAAATAGACGACGACCTGACCTTTTTGTAAAAAATAAATCTTGTCCTGACGATCATCGGGCAGCCATAAAAACGAACCCTTCGGATGTTTCAGAGAATGACCGAGCGAACCGTCAAGCGGCAGATGTTCAACGGTCAATTCCGTCAACGTGCGGCAATCTTTGTGCTGATTGGGCGGAAACTCAAACGGATATAATTTTTTTGTCATAATTAAACCTATACTTTTTATTCTGATTTTTTTTATCCGATAACTTTCTCGACATAATAATCCGATACATAAAATTTTTCTTGTTAGCAGACTAACAAAGAAATTAAATCTTTTAATGTTATAAAACAATCAAAAGCATTTTTAACCAAAATAAACGGACGTTTCAACCATTATGGAATAAATTATATTAAAAATAATTTTGCAGAAAAAACAAGGAATAATATTTTTTAATTTATTCGGGCTTAGTAATAAATATTAGCCTGATAAATTTTGCCCGCGATATTTAACAATTGATGCGAATAGTTCTTAACAATAATCAAATTAACTTCTTCAAAGATAAATTTATTTTTGTTTATATCATTCGCTTAGATTCGTGGGCAAATTTTTTTCCAAACGCGGAATATTTTATCGGGAAACAAAATAAAAATAAAATTTTGTTGTTCGCAGACTAACAAGTTATTTGATTATAGAGATGTTAAAGATGTTATAAAAACCGCTTAACATCAAAAATTAAATCGAATGACCAAAATCATTTCTACAAATCATTTCTAAAATGACGATGCAGGAAAAAAAATATGGAGGAAAAAAATATGAATAAAGAAAAAAATATGAATAGTTCCAGTAATAGAAAACTCGGACTTGCCGCCTTCGCATTAGCGGTCGGATTGGCGATTTTGCCGATGCCGGCGACACAGACGGGTGCTTCGGATCACATTGATTCGCCGATTATTACGCAGGACAGAGGTTCGGATTTAGCCGACACGTATGCCTTTTTAGACCCGAATGACAATTCAAAAGTCGTTTTGATAATGTCCACACAAGGTTTTATCGTGTCCGGCGAACATTTCGGACAGGCAATTTTCGACCACAATATACGCTATCGTTTTGAGATCGAAAACACGGGTGATGCTAAACCTGATGAATATGTTGATATTTATTATTCGCCCGGTTTGGGAAGAGTTACGGCACAGACGGCGACGATTGAACTACCGAACGGCGAGAAATTTACCGGTCGGACAACGGTTTCCGATCAGGAATATAAAGCCCCCGAATTCGTTATCACGAATGACAAGAAATCGGGTGCGGCTTTTTACGCGGGCGTAGCGGACGATCCGTTCTTTTTGGATGACACGGGTGCGAACCGGACGGTTGCTTCGGCGGTTATGAATCCGGGAAAACCGAACATCAAATTACTGAGCGAACGCGGACGCGACACTTACGCCGGATTTAATACTTTGATAACGGCGGTCAGCGTTCCGGCTTCGATGCTCAAAGGCAAAGGAAACGTCATCGGCATCAACGCCGTTACGCAGCGTCGGGAACGAATGAAGATAAAAGAAAACAACGTCATCGAAGGCGACGGCGATTGGGTAACGATTGACCGCGACGGCGGACCGCTCGTAAATAACGGTCTGATTCCACCGCCGCGAAAAGACGAATACAACGCCGCTTCGACTGAAGACGACGCAAAAGGCAGATTCAAAGCCGACATCGTCAAATCGCTCAAGGCTTTTAACACCGACGACAAACACATCGCAATGCTGGCGAAAGCGGCGATTGAGAAAGGCGATATTCTGCGGCTCGATCTGACCGTGCCGAACAAAGGTGTGGGCGGCGGCAACAACAAAGACGGCGGTTTCGGCAAAATGGGCGGACGACGTTTGCAGGACGATGTGGTTGATATGATTTTTACGATCATTAACAACGGTAAACCGTTAGGTGATCGCGTGGACGCGAACGAAAAACCGTTCGGCAATCAATTCCCGTTCGTCGCCAAACCGCATCAGCCATTCCCGCCCGGAAGCGGAGCGGAAGACCTGACGAGACAGTAAGTAATAATTTACGGAGCTGTCTGAAAAGGCAACCGAGAATATGAAAGGAAAGATGAATTCGCTTTATAAACGCATTCATCTTTTCCTCTGGTTAAATGTCTTTCAACAACCAAGATAATGAAATTAAATTTGGCTCTATTTATTTTGTGTTTCGCGTTTTTAACAAATTCGTGCGGCGAAACATTCGAATCGGCGGAAACCGGGTTTAAAAATATTCAAATTCCGCCCGCCGCACCGATTTCTTCGGACGAAACGGTAAACGACGGAGCAATTCGTTTTCTCGAAGCAAGACTTCGAAACGACCCGGAAGATTTTAATGCAAATAACAAACTTGCCGGTCTTTATCTGCAAAAACT
>JBGTKR010000314.1:0-3276 GCA_041744535.1 Pyrinomonadaceae bacterium | reverse complement strand
ATGAGTGCGGTAGCACGAAAAGAAAGTTTATCAACTCTAAAGTTTATTTTTATCTTTAAAGTTTATCACGTTTGTTTTCGCGTTTAAGAAAACGCTCATTGCAAGCGGGGACGCTTACGCTCCAGTCATTTAAAACAAGTTTATAAAATGCAAATCGCTTAAAAATTTACTTTTTATAAAATTTTCCGTCAAATAAATCGGGTATAAATGATTTGCCCAACGCCCGTCTTTTCCGTAACAGACGGGATTTCTTTCATTGATAATATTTGCCGTAATGCGGTCAACTTCGCCGCTGTCCAGACCGTTTTCGAGTTCTTCTTCCGTTGTTAAAACCTTTTCCAATTTAACGATTCCGGCAAAAGGACTTTCGGTGTATTTTGCTTCACGAATGCGGACATACCAAATGCTGAAACGCGATCTGCCGATTCTCGTATTGTTGTCCAAAGGAACATACATCAAAGCGGGTGTCCGATGCAGAACGGGCAAATCCGCAATTTTCGCCGCATTGCTCATTCCGCGTTTGTCCTTTGAAAATTCGGGATTAAACGATTTTGAAACGCCGACAACCCGCCGATAATTACTTTGATAAACGGCTAATTCACGAAAATTTCCCGCAGTCGTTTTTGAATACTGCAAAGAGCCGTCTTTTATCAAATAGGTATCTTGATCGAGCAGATTTTTTTTGACCAACTCCGCAACGACCTGTTTTTCATACTCGATCATTCTGTCTTGAATCGTCGCTATTCCTCTGTTCAAATATTCTTCACGGTCTTGGTCGGTCTTATCGGATGAATACGTCAGAATCTCGTCAAATTCGACATAGAGCCGTTTGAAGCGTTCATTTTCATTTATCTGTTTTGTCAATCTGCCTAAAAACTGCGTTGGATGTTGTTGTCCGATTCGGGCAAATGTCGGAAGCGATAAAACGAGATGATTTTCAAAAATTGCGTTGCCGAATTCACTCGGCGAATTTCTGCGACAACAAGCAACGCCGATCTGACCGCCGACAATCGGAAATAAACGCCTGTTATATTCGATGTCGTCAACTTTATAAACACGCCGCGAACCATCGAGAAAATATTTAAAGAGAGGTTTTTCCCGCTGAATATTCTTAGCTGTTTTAGTAAGATTTTTGTAAGTTTTGAGCGAAGTATCAGTTTCACCGTTTTTCCCTTTTCGGACGGTAAAATCCTGATTATCATCATAGAGAAGGGACGGCAATTTAATCTCTTCGTCGTAACAAAAGCGTTGCGATTTATAAGATTTACCGCCCGTTTCTTCAGCAATGTAATCTAAAATTTTGCCCACATTATTTATTCTACTGTAACAGACTTTGCTAAATTCCTTGGTTGATCTACATCGCAACCGAGACGAACTGCGATGTGATAAGCAAGTAACTGCAAAGGCACAACCGATAAAATCGGTGCGAGTAGATCGTTGGTTTCGGGAACTTCGAGGACAAAATCCGAGACTTGCGAACTCATCTCGTCATTTTCCGTCAAGACCGAAAGGATTATGCCGTCCCGGGATTTTACTTCGACGATATTGGAATGCGTTTTTTCGTAACGCAGTTCGCTGTTTTTGTTGCCCTTTTCGCGTGTGTTGACTACAACGACCGGCAGTTTTTCATCAATCAAAGCGTTCGGTCCGTGTTTCATTTCGCCTGCCGGATAGCCTTCAGCGTGGATGTATGAAATTTCCTTGAGTTTCAATGCACCTTCGAGAGCAACCGGGAAGTTTATTCCGCGTCCGAGATAAAGAAAGTCTTGTGAGCGGAAAAATTCTTTGGACATTTCCTCGATGTTATCGGCATCGCCTAGAAGATGCTCGATCTTAAGCGGCAATTCTGCTAGTTCCTGAGCGTGATGTTTTGCTCCGGCTTCGTCAATTTTGCCGCGTAATTGCCCCAGATAAAGTGCAAAAAGGTAAATTGCGATCATTTGCGAGGTGAAGGCTTTGGTTGAAGCAACACCGATTTCGGGTCCGGCGTGTGTCAAAATCGTTCCTTCGGCTTCTCTCGTAATCATCGAACCCTGAACATTGCAAATCGCAAGAACTTTGCAGCCCGATTCTTTTGCTTCACGCATCGCGGCAATCGTATCGGCGGTTTCGCCCGATTGCGAAATAACGATTAGCAGATCGGTATCTTTCAAAACCGGATTTCGGTAACGAAATTCCGAAGCATAATCAACCTCGACGGGAATTCTCGCAAGTTCTTCGAGCATATATTTGCCCGCAATTCCGGCGTGCCAGGATGTTCCGCAAGCGGCGATCTTTATTGATGTAAGATTCTTAAATTCATCTTCGGAAATATTCATTTCGTCGAGATAAACTTTCCCGTCGTCCAATGAAACACGCCCCCGCACGGTGTCGCGGACGGCTCGCGGCTGTTCGTAAATCTCTTTGAGCATAAAATGCTTGAAGCCGCCCTTTTCCGCCATGATCGGATCCCAAGTGATACGCTGCTGTTTCGGTTCGACCACATTTCCGTCAAAATCCGTAACGCGAACCGAATCTTTTGTCAGCACGGCAATTTCCTTTTCGCCGAGATAAAAAACATCCCGCGTGTGCTGCAAAATTGCGGGAATATCGGATGCAACGAAAAATTCGCCGTCGCCCAGACCGATAACCACCGGCGGACCTTCGCGGACGGCGATGATCGTGTCGGGAACATCGGAAGAAATTATCGAAAGTGCGAAAATCCCACGCAGCTGCGAAACGGATTTGCGGACGGCTTCTTCAAACTGCAAGCCTTCCTTCTGATGTTCTTCGATCAGATGTGCGACGATTTCCGTGTCGGTTTCGGTCTTAAATTCGTGTCCCTTCTCGCGGAGCATTTCCTTGAGCGACAGATAATTTTCGATGATCCCGTTATGCACGACGACGATCTTGCCCGAACAATCCCGATGCGGATGAGCATTTTCTTCCGTCGGTCGCCCGTGAGTCGCCCAGCGTGTATGCCCGATCCCGTAATTTCCCTCCAAAGGATTCAAGCGAATCGCCTCTTCCAGATTACGCAGTTTTCCTTCCGCCCGACGCAAAGTGAGTTTCTGATCTTCATCAACAACCGCAATCCCCGCCGAATCATATCCGCGATATTCGAGTTTTCGCAAGCCGTCAATTATCAACGGAACAACCTGTTTATTTCCAACGTATCCAACAATTCCACACATAATTTTTTATATTATTAAAAATTTCTTATTAAGTTTTTAAACCGAATGATAAATCTGATAAGCAGCAACCAAAATCGCTTCTTCTTCCAAAGCCTCAAAAGCC
>JBGTKR010000313.1:0-6477 GCA_041744535.1 Pyrinomonadaceae bacterium | reverse complement strand
AAGCGGTTAAAAAGAATGTTGAGGCGTGTTGTCTTGCCGATATTTCTTTGGTCGAAGGTGCAACGGGTTGGAATTCGGAACTTGCAGAAGTTAAAAATTACATCAAAGAAAATAACGGTTCGTTTGTTTTCGGTGCAAATTTTTCTGTCGGTGTGAATTTATTTTATCGTGTTGTAGATTATGCTTCGGAACTTTTCGGTAAATTTGAAGATTACGAAGCGTTTATCGAGGAACAGCATCATTCACGGAAAGTTGATGCTCCTTCCGGCACGGCTTTGAAATTAAAGTCAATCGTCGCCGAATATATCGAGAAAGATTTCAGCGTTGCGGCAACCAGAGCCGGAAACATTCCGGGAACGCACCGCGTCGGATTTGACGGCAATGCCGATCAGGTTTTGCTTAAACATTTCGCACGTTCCCGCGAAGGCTTTGCTTCGGGTGCGATTCTCGCGGCGGAATGGGTTGCAGGAAAAAAAGGTTTTTGGGAATTTACGGAAATTATGGATGAGATTATTGGGCAGAAATGAAAATTGAAAAAGCAGCTATTATTTTACGGTGGGGATTAGAAGGTGGAGGCGAAGAAGTCCTTGGAAGAAAAGATTCAGAAAATAACTGGGTGGGTTTTTGGGTTGAGGGTTCAAGTTTTGGTTTAGATGATAATGATGATGAAGTTTACAACAGTTGGAAAACAGATGAAGTTAATTCGATTAAAGAAGCACTAAATTTGCTGTATGAAGATTGGTGGCAGTTTGTTGTTATGGATATACATACTGAATTTAAAACTTTGATTTATGAATACATTATGAAAAAAACTAAAAATTCAAAAATTAATAATCCGCAATTTAAACTGAATACAGATTATTGTGATGATTCGGGTTCAAAAGAATCAACAAAATCCGAAGGCTCAAGCCAACCTTCGTTGTTCGAGTCGTAACCTTTTCCCGTTTTATCCCACATCGGCGAATTTTTATCACGCAATTCAAAATGCAGATGGCACAAATATTTTCCGTTGGCATTTCCGACCGTGCCGATCTTTTCGCGTTTTTTTACAATTCCGTTTGACTTCAAAATTTTGTCGAGGTGTCCGTAAAGGGTCTGAACTTTATTGCCGTTCGGTAAATTATGAGTGATAATAACGACATTTCCCCAACCGATTCCCGCGTCTTTGGCAAAAGTTATTTCGCCGTCCGCCGCCGCAAAAACGGGTTCGCCGCAGTCGGAATTGCCGCCGGAATTTGCATTCCAATCTTCGCCTAAATGATCGTTTTCGCCGAAATCCTGTGCGTTATACCATTTGTCTTGGTCGTCCTTTGCTTCGGTGATAAATTCTTTTTCGCCGATCGGATACGCAAAATTTTCGGCGATGACCTTGGGTTTTTCCGGTGGTTTTGTTTCGGATTTTTTAACGGGCGTTTCGGTCTTGCAGGCGATTTGGAAAATCAGCAATGAAAATATACAGGAAAAATAAATTATGCGTTTCATAAAATTTGTTCGTAAACTTTGTAACAAAACAATTATGAACATATAATTTCAAGCAATGTCAACAAAATTAAAGCGGAAAATCTTAAAATTATGACAATGAAATTAGACTGGTTAAAGGGTTGTGCGACGGCACTCGTAACGCCTTTCAGAAAGGACGGTTCGATTGATGATGAATGTTTTAAATCTTTAGTTGAACGACAAATAAAAAATGGCGTAAAACTGCTCGTGCCGTGCGGGACTACCGGAGAAAGCGTAACGATGGACGCGGATGAGCGAATGCACGTTATAAAGATGACGGTTGAAGTCGCAAAAGCACACAAAGGAGCAAAGGTCATCGCCGGAACGGGAAGCAATAACACCGCCGCGACGATTGATTTTACGCGAAAAGCCAGAAGTGCGGGAGCGGATATGGCTTTGGTCGTCGGACCTTATTATAATAAACCGACGCAGGAAGGCTACTTTGCACATTTTAAAGAAATTGCTAATTCCGTCGGAAAATTCCCGATAATGCTCTACAACGTCCCCGGCAGAACCGCTTCAAATATAACGACTGAAACGCAGGTTCGCATTGCCGAAAATTGTCCGAATGTCGTGGGGACAAAAGAAGCGTCGGGAGATTTTTCTCAGATTATGGAAATAATCCGCACGCGTCCAAAGAATTTCCGTGTCTTTTCCGGCGATGATGCAATTACCGTTTCAATGCTCGCCGTCGGTGCGGACGGTTTGGTTTCGGTTTGCTCAAATGAAATTCCAAAAGAAACTTCCGATATGGTCGAAGCGGGATTCAAAGGCAATTTCTCAAAAGCCCGCCGGATTCATTACAAAATTTTAGAATTAATGGAAGCCAATTTCATCGAAGCAAATCCCGCACCTTGCAAATTTGTGATGAAGGAAATGGGTTTGCTGGAGAACAATCTGCGTCTGCCGCTTGTGCCTGTAACGAAAGCGACGGAGAAGAAATTAAAGGTGATTTTTGATGACCTAAGTTAGTCAAAGCAATATTTTTTGAAAAATAAATAAATTATTGAGCAAGTCCGATCAGAAAAACAAAAAATATAATCAGGTTAGAGAAAGTATTTAACGTGAGTTCGAGATAAAAGTTATTGAATAACAAAGACTTACTTGATTTTCAATGAATCTTAGCGACCTTTGCGATAACCTTTGCGTTCTTTGCGGTTAATTTCTGATTTTTTTTACCGAAATGGTCGCAAAGATGAAGACGCAAAGAACCGCAAAGGTAAGAATAACGACAGTTTAGAAGTCTTTTCTTATCTCGAACTGACGTTATTTAGGTTTATTCAAGAACTATTATTTCAATCTTTAACTAACAGTATAATGAAGAATGGAGAATTGAAAACTAGGAATTGTCCGGTAACTTAAACGGCAACTCTCAATTCTCCACTCTCAACTTTCAATTATTTTATTTGTTTTCTTTTCAAATTATTAGACACGGTTACTTATTCTGACCTGCTTAGAGGGAAAAGAAATTTTAATCTAATCCCAAACAAAGCGGAATAAGTTATAGTTTTAGATTTATGAGTAAATTTTTTTTTAATGAAGACCTTGATGAAAACAGTTTTTTGAGAGTTGGCGATAAAGCACCGGATTTCACTCTCGAAACAGACAAAGGAAAAAACTGGCGTTTATCCGAACATATCGGAAAAGTTGTCGCTTTGCTTTTTTATCCGCAGAATGAAACATTCGTATGCACAAAACAACTGTGTTCATTGCGAAACAGATGGAAGGATTATGTAGAAACACGAGCAGAGATTGTCGGAATCTCGCCCGGAACTATCAAAAATCACAGAGAATTCGGTAAAAAATATGAATTGCCTCTGCCGCTGCTTGTTGATGAAGGGCGAAAAATTACAAATATTTATGGTTTTCATTGGATTCTACCGACATTTTTAATGAGAACCGTCGTTATCATTGATGCAAAAGGAATGATACGGACAAGGCGTGTGATGTTACGTGCTTTTCGTCCGACCGACCGTTCGGTTATCTCGGCAATCTATGCCGCTCGAGCCGATGCTTTGCAAGATCAATATAGATCAATTACGAAAAAGACAAAATGAATTTACAAAAAGAAATAAAAACAATTAACTTTAAAATAAGACTCTACAGCCGATGATCCCAAGGTTTTTGCAAAATTTTAACAGACGTTAAAAATCAAGAATATCTGGTAAACTCCAAATCTTAAAATTCAGTTTGACATCCAAAAAATCATTAACTACAATTTGTTTATTGAAAGTGGTTTTCAATTTCATTAGAGCAAATAAATAAGAAATTAAAAAAGTCTCCGGTGCGGTAACATCGAAGACTTTTATAACACAAATCATACGCGTTAGATGTGAATTCGTAATAGCGGATGCTGTGCTTAGGTTTTATCCTAGCACGCTCTTTATGTTCGTAACAAACAAAGATTTATTCATAAATATAATAGATTTGTATTTGATTAGGTCTTTGGTCTTTGGCTTTCGGTCTTTGGCAGATTTTATTTGATAAATAAGTAAGCTAACGCCAAAGTTTAGTCAAAGCGAACGAAAAAACAAAGACCAAAGACCAAAAGCCAAAGACCTAATCAGTTACATAAATTCGTATTTTGAAAAGTTAAATCAAAGCCACCAGCGAGCAAGAGAAACTTCCGCCTACGAATTATTTTGAAATTTTAGAATAATAATCGAAATAGGTGAAAAAAGATGATAAAAAAGAAATTCCGAAAAAAAGGAAAGGTTAGATCGGCAGCAAATAAGTCGCGACAATGGATACTTTCGGCAACGGCGGTCGGAGTTTTAGTTGCATATACGGTCGGCAACAGTCGGGCAATGAATGTCGTTTATGTGAAAAATGAGAATATCGAAATATCGAGAATAGAAAATTACAATGATAAAGACAAAAAAATATATTTTGATATTCCGGCGGGAACTTTGGAAGAAGTTTTAGAAGCATTTGAAAAAACTGCGGGTCTGCGAGCCATTATTCCCGATGATGTAAAAGACATCGGTTCGCCGGGAGTTGTCGGAGAATTTACGAAAGAGCAGGCTTTAGCCGAACTTCTGGAGAATACGGGAGTTGGCTACAGTTTTACATCAACGAAAACGATTACATTAAAATTGCGGGGACCTTCGGAAGTGGTTCAGATCGAAGATGAAGGTTCTGTAATCTCTTCACCAAAATATACGCAGCCTCTGCGGGATATTCCGCAGACGATAAATGTTATTGACAAAGAAATTATCGAAGAACAAGGTTCGACAACCCTGCGTGATGTTCTGCGGAATGTTCCGGGAATTACGGTAACGGCAGGTGAAGGCGGAGCTCCGGCGGGCGATAATTTAACTCTTCGCGGATTTAGTGCGAGAAATGATATTTATATTGACGGAGCGAGAGACCTCGGACCGCAGACACGTGACCCTTTTAATCTCGAACAGGTTGAGGTTGTCAAAGGTCCTTCTTCCTCGACAAGCGGACGCGGTTCGACCGGCGGAACGATAAATTTAGTCAGCAAAACTCCGACATTTCGTCCGTTTTATGATTTTTCACTGAGTCTCGGAACGGACAAAACAAAACGTGTAACGGGAGATATAAATTTTCCAATCGAACGCCTCGGCTGGGGCGACCGGACGGCTTTTCGACTTAATTTTCTGGCTCACGATTCCAAATATGCCGGACGCGAAATTGTTGAAAACAAGCGTTGGGGAATTGCTCCGACCTTGACTCTGGGACTCGGCTCAAAATCCACGCTCAATTTAAGTTATTTTCATTTAGACCAAAACAACACTTCCGACTACGGAATTCCGTGGGTTCCTGCAACCAACAATGTTTTGAGCGAATTCCGTAACAAGCCCGCTCCTGTTCCACGCGATACATTTTACGGTTTTAAGGACAGGGATTTTGAAAAATTAAAAGCCGATCTCGGAACGATCACTTTTTATCATTCGTTCAACGACAAGGTAAATTTGCGTAATCAATTCCGCTATGGATTTACAAAACGCGATTCAATCGCTACGCCGCCGCGGTTTAACAGCAATGATTCAACGGTTATCAAACGAGAGATGCGTTCGTGGCTGACCGAAGATGAAAATTGGGACAATCAGACCGATTTGACCGTTAAATATAATACTGGAAAGATCGAACATTCAATCGTCACGGGAACGGGATTTATTCGTGAAAAAAACGTCCGACGCTTTCGTTCCGCCCCGAATTCTTTGACGACTTTGCTTGATCCGAATCCTTTTGATATTTATGCGGGAGAGATTACTTTAAGTTCGGATGTCGGCGAAGTTGCTGCAAATACGCAATCGTTTTATCTATTCGATACGGCAAAAATTCATCCGAAATTTGAATTAACCGGCGGATTTCGTTTTGACAGATTCGCGGCTGAGGGAAATGTTATTAGTCGCGGAATTTCCTCAGAAGTTTCGAGAGTTGACAATTTATTAAGCTATCGAATCGGTGCGATCTACAAACCGCTTCCGTTCGGCAGTATTTACGCGTCATATAACACTTCGCAAAATCCTTCGCTGGAAGGTTTGTCATACAATATTTCAAATTCGGATATTGACCCCGAAAAAACTTATACGCTCGAAGCCGGAACAAAATGGGATTTATTTCAAAACCGTCTGCTTCTCACCGGAGCGATTTTCCGCATCAATAAAAATAACGCCCGCACACCGGGAATTTTAGCGGACGATCCGCCGGAAATTCTGGAAGGCAAACAAAGAGTTGACGGTTTTGAACTGAGTGCGACCGGATTCATTACGCGAAATTGGAATATTCTGGCAGGTTACACTTTTCTTGACAGCGAAATTGTCGAATCCAACGATCCAAATGAAATCGGCAATCGTTTAGCAAACACGCCGCGAAATTCGTTTAATTTGTGGTCAACATATCAATTTCAAAACGGACTGAGCATCGGCGGCGGAGCGAGATTTGTTGATGAACGCTTTAATAACACATCAAACACAAGATTTGTCGAAGGTTACTGGCTGATTGATG
>JBGTKR010000312.1:0-3037 GCA_041744535.1 Pyrinomonadaceae bacterium | reverse complement strand
AGGATACTTATTATAATGTCAATCGGCATTTTAATCACACGAATATTTGTGTGGCGGATTGTAAATTCTGCGGGTTTTACAGGCGTGCGAGGCAGGATGATGCTTATACGCATTCGATTGATGAAGGTATCGAGATCGCCCGCATAGCCGTTAATGAAGGGGCGACGGAGCTGCACATTGTCGGCGGTTTGAACACGAAATTGCCGTTTGAGTATTACACCGATCTGTTTTCTTCCTTGAAGCGTGAATTTCCGAAACTTCATCTGAAGGCTCTGACGATGGTTGAACTCGATTTCTTTGCGAGATTTTACAAAATGTCGGACGAAGAAGTTATCGAAAAGTTGGCGGCGGCGGGAATGGATTCGTGTCCGGGCGGCGGTGCGGAAATTTTTGCCGAACCGACTCGTTCGAGAATCTGCGACCACAAATGCGACGGCGAACGATGGCTCGAACTTGCGGGCAAAGTCCATAAACACGGGCTGAAAACAAATGCGACGATGCTTTACGGACACATCGAAACCATCGAAGACCGCGTTGACCATTTTATTAAACTGCGTGAGCAGCAGGACGATACGGGCGGTTTTCAATGTTTTATTCCGCTTGCTTTTTATCCACCGGGAACAGCACTTTCAACCTTGCCCGGACCAGATGCGATTGATAATTTGAAAACGATTGCCGTTTCGCGTCTGATGCTCGATAATTTCGACCACATCAAAGCATATTGGGTTATGCTCGGCAAAGACGTTGCCCAAACCGCACTCCATTTCGGAGCCAACGACCTCGACGGCACGATCACCGACGGCGGCGAATTAACCCACGCTTACGCCGACGAAGGCGATGTTAAAATGACGAAAGACGAATTGATAACAATGATCGAAAACGCAGGTTTTGAAGCGGTTGAACGCGATACGGTCTATAATCGGGTGGAGAAAGCATCGGTTTAGAAAGTAATGGTATTAGAATATATTATTTTAGCGGAGGTAAATAGATGTCAACAGTATTAGAAAAAGCGGTAATAAATGAATACGGTTTATCGAAATTCGTTTTGCAATTTCGTCCGTTTGTGCGAATGGATGACGAGCAGTTTTTTAGATTTTGCCAAGCCAATCGAGATGTCAGAATTGAACGCAACAAAGAGGGAGAAATTATTATTATGCCGCCGACCGGATGGAATACGGGTGATATGAATTCGGAAATTAATTTTCAATTAAGACTCTGGGCAAAAAAAGATAAACGCGGAAAAGTGGGCGAATCATCAACCGGATTCGTATTACCGAACGGTGCGACAATCTCGCCGGACGCTTCTTGGGTACGAAAAGAACGAATTGAAAAATTTACTGCCATACAACGTCAAAAATTTCTTCCTTTGTGTCCCGATTTTGTTATTGAACTTCGCTCTCCTTCCGACACATTAAAAAGTGGGCAGGAAAAAATGGAAGAATATATCGAAAACGGTGCAAAACTCGGTTGGTTAATTGACCCGAAAAATAGACAAGTTTCAATTTATCGTGCAAATGGCGAGATTGAAATTCTTAACAATCCACAAACAGTTTCGGGCGAAGATTTGCTTAAAGGTTTTGAGTTGGACTTAAGAGAAATTTGGTAAAATCGAATTTGAGTGAATAAATCAAACGCAAAACAGAATCTCATACACATCCTGCAAAATGCCCACGCGGGCGAACTTGCCGCGGCTTTTGCATATCGCGGACATTGGAAATCCGTCCGTAATAAGCAAGAAAAATCACATATTAAACAAATCGAACGGGAAGAATGGGAACATCGTGAATGTGTACGTAAATGGCTTTACGAATTAGACAGCGAACCGAAGAAGTTTCGTGAAGCGGTTTTTTGGACGATCGGGAGAAGTTTGGGAGTTTTGTGTTTTGTTTCGGGTTGGTTTTTTCCGATGTATTTTGCGGGGCGGCTTGAAAATCAAAACACGCGGGAATATCTTGATGCGGCGGAGTTTGCCAAAGAATTAGAGATGAAAGAGTGCTTTAATGAATTAAATGCGATGTCTGCAAAAGAACTTGAACACGAAAAGTATTTTAGCGAAACAGTTGCAACGCATCGGCTTTTGCCGATTACAAAAAGGTTTTTTAAGTGGAGTTGATTTCTAGTTCAGAGTTCAGAGTTATTTATTATATGAACCTATTAAACAAATTCGGCATTTTATTTTTGTCGGCTTCGATGTTTGTCGCTGTTTTTGCTCAGGACACTAAGCCCGTTTTTCAAGGACAGCAGCCGGCTCAGGAAGTTGATACGACGACCAAGCCGATTGAAAGACAGACGCGGCGGGTTTTCTTGTTTGAAGAAGACGGCGTTTCTTTTTCCAATAATTTTGACGGGGCGAGGCTTAATAAAATCGAGCGGACGGGCGAGAATAGTTATACGATTTTAATAACGCCCGAAAATTTTCCGATAAATATGAGTCCGTGGTATGCGTTCAAAATTTGGTCGAAAAAGAAAAAGGAAATTTTTGTCAGGCTTAAATATCCCGAATTTGCGAAACATCGTTATTCGCCGTTGCTCAGTAAAGACGGCTTAAAATGGAAACCGCTCGAAATTTCGAGAATTACCGAAGAAGAAAAAGAAGACGAAAGCAAAGCAACCGCCCGTCCGAAAAGAATCGTGATGCGTTTGCAAGTCGGCAAAAAACCGACTTGGATTTCCGCACAGGAATTGCAGACTTCAAAGCACGTTTTCAAATGGATGGATAAACTTGCCAAAAAGCGTAAATTCGGGATCGAAGAGATCGGCAAAAGCAAAGACGGCAAACCGCTGAGATTGCTCAAGATCGGAAATGTAAACTCGAAAAAAATGATTATGGTCATTTCGCGTCAGCATCCGCCGGAAGTTACGGGTTATTTTGCGATGCAGGCGTTTGTCGAAAAAGTCGCCGATAAATCGAAACTTTCCAAAGAATTCCGCAATGAATTTGCAATTTATGTCATTCCTTTGATGAATCCCGACGGCGTTGACGCAGGACATTGGCGGCACAATGCGGGCGGGATTGACCTGAATCGGGATTGGACGA
>JBGTKR010000311.1:0-8427 GCA_041744535.1 Pyrinomonadaceae bacterium | reverse complement strand
CCCAAAGCCTTCGCAAGTATCGCAATTTTCGCCGTGTGTTCGAGCGTTTCCATTCTGTCCCAGGCTTCCCACAAATCTTTACCGTAAGCGACCGCACCGTGATTCGCCATCAAAAGTGCGTTGTGATGCTCGACAAAAGGTTTCATTCCATCGGTCAATTCATCCGTCGAAGGTGTTCCGTAATCGGTCAGAGGAACGCATCCTAAAGTTAAAACGACTTCCGACAAAATCGGTTCTTCAATCGCCAACCCCGCCACCGAAAAAGCAGTTCCGTGCGGCGGATGTGCGTGGCAAACGGCGTGAATATCGGGACGCATTTTATAAATCAAAAGGTGCATCGCCAGTTCCGAAGACGCTTTATTTTCATTCAAAGCCTTGCCGTCCATATCGGTTATCGCCAAACCTTCCGCCGTCATACGCCCTTTAGAAGTCATCGTCGGAGTCGCCAAAACTCTGTTTTCATCCAAACGTATCGAAACATTGCCGTCCGAAGACACAACATAACTGCGTTCATACATCAAACGCCCGACCTCGACTATTAATTTTCTTGCTTCCGATTCGTTCATTGGGAATCTAAATATAAATTTATCTTTTTACTAAAAACTTTAGCCACAGATTAACATATCCGAACACGCTTGGAAAAATTCTTTTAACGTATTCGTTTAGGCAAATCTGCGGCTTTGAATGTTTTTAACTCTGACTCGATTATTTATTTTTCTTTTCAAATTTAGCAGGCGGCGGCGAAACCGGAACTGCCGGAACTTCTTCCATTATATCGTGATGCCTTTTCATCTTTTTAAAACCGCAGCTCGTCCGCGTATATTTGCTTCTTTTTTCAAAACGATTGACATTAACCGAATTTGAATTTGTCCAACTGTAAAAGAAAGTTACGACGAAAATTCCGATGGCGAAAGTTATTAAAAACGGGACTAATTTTTTCATAGAATTTTTGCAACACATATTTTTTTTCCTTAGATATTTGTTTTGTTTTGTAGTTATTACTGACAAACTTCTTAATTTTATTTCGATATTTAAAATTTTTCTTCAATTTTGCCTTTCTAAACTTTACCATTATTGGAAGATTTTGATAAGAAATACGACAAACTTTCCAGCGAAATCGTCAAATCTATTGTTTTCAGCTTTATATCTTCCCTAACCTTTAAAGGTGTCGGTGCGAAGTTCATAACGGCTTTTATTCCGGCATCGGTAACTTTTTCCAGCACATTTTCCGCAAACTCTGCCGGAACTGCGATGACCGCTACATCTATTTTATATTTTTCCGCAACTTTAGCAAAATCCCCGAAATCGAAAACTTTAACTTCTCCGACCTTTTGACCGATCTTATTTTTATCGTTATCAAAAAGTGCAGCGACATCAAAATTCGTCTGCGTAAATCCGTAATAATCCGTCAGAGCCATTCCAAGCCGTCCCGCCCCGATTATGCCGACGCGGTGATCTTTATCCAAGCCGAGAATTTTCTGTATATGATCGCGTAAATCATCTACATAATACCCGACACCGCGAACACCGAATTCGCCGAAACACGCCAAATCCTTGCGAATCTGTGCCGAATTAAGATGAAAACGCTTCGCTAATTTGTCAGACGAAACAGTTTTTGTATCATCCGCCGAAAGTTCATTCAGACAACGCAGATAGATGCTCAGGCGATTCGTAGTCAATTCCGATATTTTTTCTACCTTCATTTGCTCAGTTAAATTATAATTTATTTTTCGGACTTGTGAAAAAGATTACAAACTAAAGATGTCGAAAACACTTTATATCGTTGCCCTTAAATTCAATTTACATTACAATTCTTGTTTCAAGTGTGAAACATTATGATTGGATATTTATCAGGTAAATTGCTGGAAAAAGAAGCAAATACGGTCATCGTAGATGTCGGCGGGGTCGGTTATGAAGTTACAATTCCGCTTTCGACATTTTATGACTTGGGCGAAATCGGCGAGCAGGTCGAACTGCGGATTTTCACATACGTCCGCGAAGACACGCTCCAACTTTTCGGCTTCAAAACGATGCGGGAAAAAGAACTGTATTTAAAGCTAATTTCGGTTCAGGGAATCGGTGCAAAGTCGGGGATTTCGATGCTTTCGGGAATGAGTGCGGATGAAATAATTGTTGCAATTCGCACCGATAATCTCGCCCGTCTGACATCAATTCCCGGAGTCGGCAAAAAAACCGCCGAGCGGATAGTCATCGAATTGCGTGATAAATTAAACGACCTGACAACAGGCGAAACCGTCGGCACAATGAGCGAGGACGCAAGACCGCTTGAAGGCGTTGACGCGGTTTACGACGACGCACTTTCCGCCCTCGTAAATCTCGGCTACCAACAAAACGCCGCAAGCAAGGCATTGAAAAAAGCCGTTCAGGAAGGAACGGAAATGTCCGTCCAAAAATTATTGCGTCGAAGTTTGCAGTTGTTGGAGAAAGGTTAAAATTAAAATGGCACTCGATAAAATTCATAATTAAGAATTTTAAACACATAGACACATAGAAAACATAGAAAAAGAAAATAGGAATTATCCCAAAAAATGTCTGATATTATAAAAACAATCGGCATCAAAAAAACCGCTATGTCAGCTATGTTTCTATGTGGTTAAAAAAACTTTTACTATTTTTTGATTGAAGAAATCTCAAATAATGAATAATGATTTTGAAATAATTGAAACCCGTGATGCGACTGTTGTTTCCGACGTTGAACAGCAGATCGAGGAGTCTTTGCGTCCCGTCCATCTTGGGGAATATATCGGGCAGAAGAAGATCAAAGATAATCTTCGCGTTTATATGAAGGCGGCACTCAAACGGCGGGAGGCACTCGATCATATTTTGCTGGCAGGTCCGCCGGGGACGGGGAAATGTATAACGGCGGATAGTCTTGTGCAGACTTCTCGCGGGTTGGTTGAATTTGATGAGTTGATTCCGCTTGGGATGAAGGCTGATTCGAGTCAGCCTTTGAAAATAAAAGTTTTTGGAATAAACGGTTTGGAGGAAACTTCGGACATTTATTTTAGCGGAGATGTGCCGACTTTGAAGCTGAAAACTTGTTCGGGATTTGAGATCGAAGGAACTCCGCATCATCCGATTTTGGCGGCGACTGAAAAAGGTTTGACTTGGAAAACGCTTTCGCAATTGGACGAAAATGATTTTGTGGCGATTGGGAAAGGGATGGATTGTTGGAGTGAGAATTATAAATATACATTTTGGCAATCGGATTCGTCGGAAGACAGACGTTTGCGGACGGAGAAAATCACGTTTGCGTTGCATTCCGTTTTGAAAAATCAGTTCGGCAGAAATCCTTCGGCGGGCGAAATTAGTCAGGCATATACGGACGCTTACGGTTTTAATGGAATAGTCGCTCAAACAACTGCACATAATATCGGTTTGCAATTATCGGACAATCGGAAGGTTGAAAGAATTAAGAATTTTGATTTTGATTTACCCGTTTTTGAAAAGGAAAAACGAAAGATCAGACTCGACGCGGATTTGGCATATTTGCTCGGAGTTTTGGTTGGCGACGGAAATGTAGAAAAAGATTCGGGTTTCCCCGCCTTCGTAATTACTTGTGAAGAAAAAGAGATTCAAAAAGAACTCCAACAAATTACAAAAAAATATTTCGGCAGAACTCCAAAGACTTGTAAATACGGAACGAAAGCAACAAAGCTGCGTTTTAGTCAGACAATCGGACAAGTCGCTTTGGACTTTGGAATTACGCCCGTCAACTCACACGAAAAGGAAATTCCGAGTGCGATTCTGCAAAGTCCGCGTGAAGTTGTTATCGGATTTTTGCAAGGTTTATTCGATGCAGACGGATATGCGGACAAGAAAAATAACTTGGTCGAACTCGGAAGTCGTTCAAAAAAACTTGTCAAACAAGTTCAAATCATCTTGGCAAACCTTGGAATAATTGCACATCAAACAGTTAAAATTGTCAAAGACAAGGAATTTTATATTTTGTGTTTTGGCAGTTATGATGCTGTCAGATTTTACGAAAAAGTAGGTTTCAGACTTTCACGCAAACAAGACGGCGAAAGAGTTATAAAAAAAGTAAAACGAGGTTGGAGCAAAAGCGAACAGATTCCTTTTGCCAACGAATTGCTGACAAGTTTATTTGAAAAAACAAAACCGCATCCACGAGAAATTCACAAAAAGTTTGACCACATTATCCGGCGAAAACAAATGCCGACGCGGAAGCAGATTTTGAAATATATTTCGATTTTACCTAAAAATATTCAACACGAACCCGAGTTTCAAACGCTTGCAATATTAGCAGATAAACAAATTTATTGGGATAAAATTAAAAAGATTGAAAACTTACATAACGAAGTTTATGATTTTGTCGTCCCTGAAACTCATTCATTTGTTGCTAACGGAATTTTTAATCACAATACGACTCTCGCCGCGATTATTTCTAATGAAATGGGTTCGGATTTCAAATCAACCGCTGCTCCCGTGATTGAAAAAGCCGGCGATCTGGCGGGACAATTGACGAATTTGGAAGAAGGCGATGTGCTTTTTATTGATGAGATTCACCGTTTGAATCCGGCTATCGAGGAGATTTTGTATCCGGGAATGGAGGATTATCAACTCGACATAATGATCGGGCAGGGAACGGCGGCTCGTTCGATAAAGTTGGAATTGCCGAAGTTTACGCTCGTCGGTGCAACGACTCGTCCGGGAATGATTACCGCACCTTTGCGTGGGCGTTTCGGGATAATTTTTAATCTGGATTTTTATACGGTTGATGATCTGCAAACGATTGTTGAAAGGTCGGCGGGGATTTTAGAAGTCGAGATTGATTACGACGGAGCAAGACAAATCGCCAAGCGTTCACGCGGAACGCCGCGTATTGCCAACCGGCTTTTGCGGCGTGTGCGGGATTTTGCCCAAGTTGATTATGACGGGAAAAT
Organism: Pyrinomonadaceae bacterium; assembly: GCA_041744535.1. Lineage (GTDB taxonomy): Bacteria > Acidobacteriota > Blastocatellia > Pyrinomonadales > Pyrinomonadaceae > Aridibacter. Next base: position 3,502 of record JBGTKR010000311.1, on the reverse strand, counting down.
AACGGAAGATATTGCGAAAGATGCTTTGAACCGAATGGAAGTTGACACTTACGGTTTGGACGAAGTTGACCGCAAACTGCTTTTAAATATCATCGAAAAATTCGACGGCGGTCCCGTCGGTTTGGGAACAATTTCTGCTTCGATCAGTGAGGAAAAGGATTCCATCGAAGAAATTATCGAACCGTATTTGATTCAAATCGGCTTTTTGAACCGAACTCCACGCGGACGGATGGCGACGCGGCTGGCTTACGAGCATTTCGGCTTGGAGAATCTGATGAAGCAAAACCCGAATATGCCGACATTATTTGAGTAATGGATTTGATTGGAAATTTTACCTTCAAAAGATTAATTCGCTCATTTCTGATTATTTCAGTTTTGCTCTATGTTTTACTTATGGTTTTCACTCTCAAATTTGCCGACAGCTTGATTTTCCAACCTCAACAAACTTTTTATACCGACGATAATTCAATCATAAAAATCGAAGTCGAAAACGGCGAGAAAATCTCGGCGAAGTATTTTCAAAATCCCGATGCCGAATTTACTATCTTGTTCAGCCACGGGAACGCCGAAGATATTGGAATCTCGACACCGTTTTTTGAAGAACTGCAAAAAGCGGGGTTTTCGGTTTTTGCCTATGATTATCGCGGCTACGGCACGAGCGACGGGACTCCGGGCGAAGAAAATTCTTACAAAGACATCGAATCCGCTTACAAATATTTAACCGACAAACTAAAAATTTCTCCCGATAAGGTCATCATTCACGGGCGTTCTTTGGGCGGGGCGGTTTCGGTTGATCTGGCTTCAAAAGAAAAATGCGGCGGTTTGATCGTGGAGAGTTCCTTTGTTTCGGCATTTCGGGTAGTAACCAATTACAAGATTTTTCCGTTTGATAAATTTGAAAGCATCAACAAGATCAAAAATGTTAAATGTCCCGTTCTGTTTATACACGGCAAGCGAGATTCGATAATTCCCTTTTGGCACGGTGAAACTTTATTTAACGCGGCGAATCAACCGAAGTTTTCGCTTTGGATTGACGAAGCAGACCACAATAATTTATTTCACCTTTCAAGAAGCGAATATCTTCAGGCAATGCGGGATTTTTCCGCTAAAATAAACTCTAATTGAGATTCTTTTCCGATCCGTTCAAAGCGATTTTGACAATACTTTTCAATCAAACTATTCTCAAATCAACACTTCTTTCAGTAAAAAATAAAATTATGAACTTCGGCTTTGTCATAGATAACCGCAAATGTATCGGCTGCCACGCCTGCACGGTGGCTTGTAAATCGGAACACGACGTTCCAATCGGTGTAAATCGGACGTGGGTGAAATACGTCGAAAAGGGCGAATTTCCCGATACGCGGAGGCTTTTTAACGTGATGCGGTGTAATCATTGTGCCGACGCTCCGTGCGTGGAAATCTGCCCGACGGAAGCACTTTACACCAGAAAAGACGGCATTGTGGATTTTGATGACCGCCGCTGTATTTCCTGCAAAGCCTGCACACAAGCCTGTCCGTATGATTCGATTTACATAAATCCCGACACAATGGTTGCCCAAAAATGCAATTATTGTTCGCACCGAACTGACATCGGTTTAGAACCGGCGTGCGTCGTCGTCTGTCCAGAACACGCGATAATTTCGGGCGATATGGACAATCCCGATACGGAAATTTCGCATCTGTTGGCACGCGAAACAACCACAGTTCGCAAACCCGAAAAAGGCACGAATCCGAAACTTTTTTACATAGACGGTGATCGCATCGCCTTGAATCCGACGGCAACGGAAGTCGAATCAGATTATATGTGGTCAAGCCAAGCGGCGGGCGTTGGAAAATACGCAAAATACGCCGAGCAGAGAATCAACCAATCTCCGCTCAAAGAGGAAATCGCCAAACAAAAACAAACAAATTTCGTCCAAATCGAACCGCGTGACAAAACTCAAAAGAATACAAAAAGAGTTTATGACGCTCCTAGCAAAGGCATTCTGTGGGGTTGGGAAGTTTCGGCTTATATCCTAACCAAAGCTATCGCCGCCGGTGCGTTTTTGATTCCGATCATTGCAGGTTTATTCTTTTATCAAACTCCGCCGATTCTTAAACAAATAGGTGCTGTTATCGCCTTCGTTTTCTTAGCGATCACGGGAATTCTGCTGATTATGGATTTAGGTCGCCCCGACAGATTTTTGTATGTTCTGCTTCGCCCGCAATGGAAATCGTGGCTGACACGCGGAGCATACATCATCACAATTTACGGTGGACTCTTAACCGCGTGGCTTGTCGCTTCATTTCTCGGCTACAACGAAATCCTAAAATTTATCGAACCTTTTGCCATAATCTTCGCTCTGCTCTCGGCAGTTTATACAGCATTTCTTTTCGCACAGGCAAAAGGACGCGATTTCTGGCAGTCGCCGATGCTCGGAGTTCATATGATTCTTCATTCGTTAATGGCTGGACTCGCAGTATTTTTGATAACCTCGATGTTTCTGAAATTCAACATCGGTTTAGAATATATCCTAGGAATCGCCGCAATCGCCGCAATCGGCTTTCACCTGATAACTCTAGCCATCGAACTAACCACAACACACACAACCGATGACGCACACAAAGTCGTCGAAATGATTATAAAAGGACAATACTCAACCGCGTTCTGGTTCGGAATGATAATCGTCGGTAATTTTATTCCTTTGATTATTTTGTTGACTATTACTAATTATATTGCCGTTGGCGTTAGCGGAATTTTAATGTTAATCGGTTTAGCTTTCGCTCAACACATTTGGGTCAAAGCACCGCAGCAGATTCCTTTGAGTTAGAAGAAATTTGCCCGCTAATTTACGCGAATGAAGGCGAATAAGAAAGTGAATAATGGCTGATTTATTGTATAAAGAAGAAAGTTATAAAATAGTTGGTGCTTGTTTTGAAGTTTATAATCAGAAAGGTTTTGGTTTTACCGAACTTGTTTATCAAGAGTGTTTGGAAATCGAATTCAAGTTGCAAAATATACCATTCGTTTCTCAGCCTAAAATCGAACTTGATTACAAAGGCACAATATTAAGTCAATATTTTGTTCCTGATTTTATTTGCTATAACAAAATAATTGTTGAGATTAAAGCGATCAGCAAGTTGATTCCCGAAAACACTTCCCAAACTCTGAACTATCTAAACGCAACAAGATTTGATCTTGCTTGGCTTATAAATTTTGGACAAGCAAGCGGATTAGAAAGAAAACGAATCGCCAACGACCAAAATGCTCGAAAAACCTTAAAGGACGAGATCACAAGTTGGACTTAAAAGGATTTATTCATTCATAAATAATTAGCGAAAATTAGCGGGCAAAAAAAATTTCTTATGAAACACAAACCAACATTCATCGAAAACATCGCCGAAAAGCTCGGCATTATTGACAACCTTCATCCCGAAGTTGAACACGAACTTCCCCGTTTGAATGAGCCGGGCGAACTTACTAATTATCCGCCGCCGGAGCAGTGGGATGATTGGACGGAGT
>JBGTKR010000310.1:0-7319 GCA_041744535.1 Pyrinomonadaceae bacterium | reverse complement strand
GCGTTCCGTTGTTTCTCGCTTCGCCGAAGTAGATCGCTTTGAAAAATAAATTCGCTCCGTCGCCGAAATCTTTTGCAATTCGTCCCGAAAAATTTGTATTGCGGGAATTTGAAAAATCATCAACCGATCCGCGTTCATCTTTGTCAATATCTTTGTAACCCTTTGTTTGAAAAGTTGACGCGACAACATCCGCCGACCAATCATTTTGCCTAAAACCGAAAAAAGTCGAGCCGGAAAAAGTATTGTTTGTTCCGCCGAAAATTTCCGCCGAAACTATAAATTTTTCATTAACTTTTCGCGGAATTATATTTATCGTACCGCCTAAAGCATCGCTGCCGTAAAGACTCGATGAACCGCCGCGGAGAACTTCGATTCGCTCAACCGCTATATTCGGCACACGACTCCAATAAATCCAGCCGCCGAAAGCATCGTTTAACGGAATTCCGTCAAATAAAACGAGCGAACGCGATGCACCGCTCGCATTTATTCCGCGAAGCGAAGTTCCCTGCGTCGTCGGATTTGCGGTGCGGCTGTTCGAGCGTCGGAACAAACTGAAACCGACGGTTTGCCGCAGTGCATCATCAATCGCGGGCGAAGCGGTTGTTTCCAAATCTTTTTTGGAAAGCACGGCAATGCTCTGCGGAGTTTCATCAAACAGCGTTTCGGTGCGGTTTGCCGTTACGGTTACATTTTCCCGCAAAGTCAAAGGCGAGAGAATAAATGTAAAATCTTGTTTAAACTCTTGAATATTGGCAAAGGTTTGTCGTAAAATAGAAAAACCGTCGGCTCGGATGGTAATTGAAAATCTTTTATCTTCGTTTACGCGGCATAAAAAAACGCCGTTCCCATTGCTTCTGCAAGCGGAAATTTCCGATACACCCTTAAAAACTCTAACTTCGGCTTCCGAAACAGGTTGTCCGTTTGAATCCAAAACCACGCCTTGCAAATCCGTTTCTTGTGAAAAAATCTGACAAAAAAAGGTTAAAATAAATAAAGCGGTAAATAAAATTCTCATAAAATATTAAACTAAGTGCGGAAATAATTAACACTTAGTTTAATATAACTTAAATAAAGTTGTTTAATGCTTCAAACAAAAAATTATGGCTAAGCTCGGCGGCAAATCAAAAACTTCACCAAAAGCGAAGATTATTGTTTTATTCGGAACAAGACCGGAGGCGATAAAACTTGCTCCGGTGATCTCCGAACTGAAAAAAATTTCCGGCTTTCAAACAATCGTTGTTTCCTCAAGTCAGCACACGGAACTGCTCAAACCTTTTTTAAAAACTTTTGCAATAAAAACAGATTTTGATCTGGAAGTAATGGAAAAAAATCAAAGTCCGAATCAGGTTTTGGCGAAAACGATTGAATCTCTGGACAAAATTCTGGAGGCGGAAAAACCCGATCTGATCTTGGTGCAGGGCGATACGACAACCACTCTGGCGGGTGCTTTGGCGGGATTTAACCGGCAGATCGTCGTCGGACACATCGAAGCCGGATTGCGGACGGGAAATTTAAGCAGTCCCTTCCCGGAGGAAATGAATCGCCGTCTGATCTCAAGGGTTGCCACGCTTCATTTTGCGGCAACGGTGCAGAACCGGCAGAATCTGGTTAAGGAAAATGTTCCCGAAAATCAGATTTTTGTTACGGGAAATACCATTGTTGATTCTTTAAATCAAATTCTCAAAAGCCAGGAGCCGAGCCGGACGATTCAAAATGATCTGAAACACACGGATTGTTTAAGGAAAATTCTGCTGACGACGCACCGCCGTGAAAGTTTCGGCAAAACGATGCGTGAAAATTTAGAGATTCTGCGGGATTTTGTCGAAACAAGAGATGACACCTGTTTGATCTTTCCCGTCCATCTGAATCCGAATGTGCAGAAAGTTACCAACGAAGTTTTGGGCAAATCCGACCGCATATTTCTACTCGAACCGCTTAATTACAGGGATTTTTTATATCTGATGGAAAACGCCTGGCTGATCGTTTCCGATTCCGGCGGTGTGCAGGAGGAAGCTCCGAGTTTGGGAAAACCCGTTCTGATCCTGCGTGAAAACACTGAACGACCGGAAGCCGTAATGTGCGGTGTGGCGAAACTCGTCGGCGGAAATCCGCAGACTTTGAAACGTCTTTTGGAAGATAATTATTTGACCGAAACGTGGATAAATTCCGTCAAACAGGTGCAAAACCCTTTCGGCGATGGAAAAAGTGCGGAAAGAATTGCAAATATTTTAGAAACCATCAGCAACTCGAAATCGGCAGCATAATTAATAAAAAATGAATCAAAATACGAACAAAAATCAGCATCTCCTGACCGTTCTGGTGGAAGATTATTTCCACGTCGGGGCGTTCGAGAAATTGATTCAGCAGAAATACTGGCAGAATTTCGAGCCTCATTATGAGCAGAATACTTTGAAAACTCTGGATCTGTTAGATGAATTATCGGCAAAAGCGACATTTTTTGTTTTAGGCTGGATCGCCGAACAAAATCCGAAACTTATCAGAGAGATCGCCTCGCGTGGACACGAAATCGCTTCACGCGGATTTTATCACCGCAGTTTGAGCCAGTTGACACCGGAAGAAATCCGCGAAGATTTGCGGCGAACAAATCGGGTTTTAGAAGAAGCGGGCGGACAGAAGATCATCGGCTACCGTTCGGCGGAGAAACTGTCTTACGGAAAAGACGAGAGGATTCTGGAAATTTTAGCCGATGAAGGTTTTGCTTATGACGCTTCTTTTTTGCCGAATAAAAAAGACAAAAAACAAAAACGCTTCGCTCATCAGGTTCATAAAAACGGTCAGGCGATCTGGGAATTTCCTTATTCGACGAGAAATTTAGGAGTCGGACTTCTCCCGATCTCCGGCGGAAATTATTTTCGCCAGATTCCATATACTTTAATGCGGCACGCCGTTAAAGATTGGACAAATCGTTACACCGAACCTTTCGTTTTCTACTTTCACGTCTGGGAACTTGATCCCGAACAGCCGAAAATTTCCGCCGCTTCACGCTACAATCAAATCCGCCATTACCGCAAACTCGACAAAATGGAATGGATCATCAAAGAAAATCTCGAACTTTATGATTTTTGCGATATTGCCGGGTATTTAGATTTGAAAGAATCGCTTCAAGTCCGCAGTCAGCAGTCCGCAGTCAGCAGTCCGCAAATAGATATTCCAAAATCCAAAATCCAAAATCCAAAATCCAAAATCTCGATCATGATTCCGTGTTACAACGAAACCGAAGCATTGGATTATCTTTCGAGAACTTTGCAAAGCGTCGAAGCGGAATTAAATCAAAGCGATTATGACGCAAACTTTATTTTCGTTGAAGATAAAAGCACGGATAATACATTTGAAAAATTAAATAAATTATTCGGCGAAAAGAAAAATTTTAAGATTCTGCGGCACGAAAAAAATCAAGGCGTGGCGGCGGGAATTATGACGGGATTAAAAGCCGCGACGACGGAAATCGTCTGTTCGATGGATTGCGACTGCACCTACGATCCGCACGAATTGGTAAATATGATCCCGCTTCTAACTAAAGAAATAGATATGGTTACGGCTTCGCCTTATCACAAAAAAGGCGGCGTGCGGAATGTTCCCGAATGGCGTTTGTTTCTTTCAAAAGGTGCTTCGTGGCTTTACCGACGGGCGTTGAGTGCCAAACTTTCAACTTACACAAGCTGCTTCCGCGTCTATCGCCGAAGTTCGGTAATTGATCTGAATATAAAAGAAAAGGGTTTTTTGGGCGTTGCGGAAATGCTTGGAAAATTAGATATTGCGGGCGGAAAAATTATCGAATATCCCGCAACCTTGGAAGTTCGCCTTTTCGGAATCTCAAAAATGAAAACCGTCCGCACGATCTTCGGACATCTCAAACTTCTTTTACACCTTTCAAACGAGCGTCTGTTTCGGAAAAACGCTCCGATTAAAATTTCTCTAACAAAAGGAAAAGTAAATGGTGAACAGAAAACAGAAAATGGAAAATAGAAAATTCGGATTTATTACTATTTGCCGTTCACAATTTACTTTTCACTAATCATAAAACTATGACATCAATACCAAACGTGAAAAATATCAAATTACCAAACGATCAGGATATTTCCGGCAGAACATTCGGCGTTGAAGAATTAAACGCCTTGAGGGAAGTCCTTGAATCGGGAACATTAATTACAACCAAAGGCAAGTTTGGAAAAAAGCTCGAAAAAGCCTTTGCCGAGAAAATGGGCGTAAAATATGCCTATGCCTGCAACTCCGGTTCGGCGGCGGTTCACGTGGCGATTGCGGCGATAAATCCGAATCCGGGCGATGAAATTATAACGACTTCGATCACCGATATGGGAGCTTTGACACCAATCGTTTATCAAGGTGCGATTCCGGTTTTTGCGGATGTTGACCCGAAAACTTTGAATGTAACGGCGGAAACTATTAAAGCCGTTCTAAGCGAAAAAACAAGAGCGATAATCGTAACGCATCTTTTCGGAAACCCTTGCGAAATGGAAGCGATTATGAAACTTGCCAATGAACGCGGAATTCCCGTAATTGAAGACACGGCACAAAGTTTTCTCGCCACGGTTGACGGCGAAAAGGTCGGAACAATCGGTGCTATCGGTGCATTTTCATTTCAGCAGGGCAAACAAATGACGACGGGCGAAGGCGGAATCGTGGTAACGGACGATGACGATCTGGCAAGACGTTTGTATCTTTGCATCAACAAAGCGTGGGGCTACGGCGACGAAAATCCCGACCATTATTTTATTGCTTTAAATTATCGTATGACCGAACTGCAAGCGGCTTTGGCTTACGAACAGCTTAAAAAACTTGATGATTCGGTTGCCCAACGCCGGAAAATGGCGGCTCTATTGGACGAAAAAATTGCCGACATTGACGGCATTGAATCTTATAAACCCGCCGACAATGCAACGATGACATATTGGAAATTCTGCTTGCGTGTGGACGACGAAAAAATCGAAGACGGTGCGGTTGGATTATCGAAGGCATTAAAAACTTACGATGTCGCATCCGCCCCGCGTTATGTCGTTAAACCTGCCTACAAATGTATGGTTTTCCGCGATCAAAACACATTCGGCGATTCGCATTATCCGTTCAATCTCGCCCGTCCCGAAGCGGTTGATTATTCGGATGAAAAATTCCCCGGCACATTAAAAGGTTTACACGACATTTTAGTTTTGCCAATCAATGAAAAATACACCGAAAAACACATCGAATTTTTAGCCGATTCTATCAGAGAAGCGGTTGAAACAGTTAAAAAATAAGAATTGCACCACAGAGGCACAGAGAACACAGAGAAATTTAAACCACTTTCTAAAAACTCCGTGAACTCTGTGCCTCTGTGGTGAATAAAAATCATTATGAATAAACTAAAATTTGCACTTATCGGAACGGGCGGAATTGCCCAGACTTATGCACAGGCTTTTCAGGAAATTAATTGCTGCGAACTCGTGGCGGTTGCGGATATTAATAAAGATTCGGCTGATGCTTTTGCTGAACCTTTCAATGCGAAAAGTTTTTCGGATTACAAAGAATTGGCTGAAAATGCAGAATTTGATGCGGTGATTGTTTCAACTCCGCCGAACTCGCATCCCGAAATTGCCGAGTATTTTATGAATCTGGGCAAGCACGTTTTGTGCGAAAAACCGCTTTGTCTTTCAACGGCGGAAGCCGAACAAATGATTGAAACAGCTGAAAAAACCGGCGTAAAATTTACGATGGCTTCAAAGTTTCGCTACGTCGAGGACGCCGTCAAAGCAAAATCTTTAGTTGCGTCCGGCACTTTGGGCAAAGTCATTCAATTTGAAAATGCTTTCACCGCAAAAGTTGATATGTCGAAGCGTTGGAACTCCGACGCAGAAATCAGCGGAGGCGGCGTTTTGATGGACAACGGAACGCATTCGGTTGATATTATCCGCTATTTTCTGGGCGGAATCGAAGAAATTTTAGCTGTCGAAGCGGGAAAAATAAACGGCTTAAAAGTTGATGAAAACGTCAAGATGCTTGCCAAAACAATAAGCGGCATCACGGCATCGGTTGATCTGACTTGGGGAATCAACAAGGAACTCCCGAATTTCATCAGCATTTACGGCACAAACGGAACTCTGCACGTCGGCTGGCGGGAATCAAAATATAAATTAAATTCAAATCCCGATTGGACGGTTTTCGGCAAAGGCTACGACAAAGTTCAAGCCTTCCGCTCAAAACTCGAAAACTTCCGCAATGCGATTTTGGGAACGGAAGAACTGCTCATCAAACCCGCCGATGCTCTCGCCTCCGTCGAAGTTATCGAAGCCGCCTACAAATCGCTCAATCAAAACCTGTGGCAGAAAGTGATTGAGAAAACAGAAAGTGCTAAGAAATAAATTAGCCACGAACAAACACGAAAATTCACGAAAAAGTCTTTCTTAATTTTCTTAAATTTCGTGTTCTTTCGTGTTTGTTCGTGGCAAAAAATCATTATGCCTAAAATCCATTCCACAGCAATCATCGAAGAAAACGTCTCAATCGGCGAAGGCACGAGCGTTTGGGACAATGTTCACATACGCCACGGTGCAAGCATCGGCGAAAATTGTATTGTCGGCGAAAAGACTTATATTGCCTACGATGTCCGCATCGGCAATCTCGTCAAGATCAACGCGATGGTTTATATCTGTGCCGCCGTAACGATTGAAGACGGCGTGATGATCTCCGCCGGAACGATCTTTACCAACGACCGTTTCCCGCGTGCGACGATGCCCGATCTGAAAACCCTGCGACCATCCGAACCCGACGAACACACTTTGCCGACACTTGTCCGCGAAGGAGCAACCATCGGTGCGGGATGTGTGATAGGAAATGATCTGGAAATCGGACGCTGGGCAATGGTCGGAATGGGTTCGCTCGTCACAAAATCCGTCCCCGATTTTCATCTCGTCATTGGTTCACCCGCCCGCTCAATCGGTGCAGTCTGCAAATGCGGACAGCTTTTTCATAAGTTTGGTGAGAATTCGGAAAAAGAAAAAATTCATTGTTCATATTGTTGGAGTTTTTATTTGATTGAAGATGAAAAAATTGTGGAAACAAATTCATATTGGGAGCTATGGATTGAAGACGGAGGTTCTTCTTTTATTTTAACTGAAGTTCCAAGTTATGAACAAAATATCAAAATGCTCTCACCAGACGCTAAATTAGTTTGGACAACAGAAGCCGAAACTTACAATGAAGCAATGCAGAAATATTATGATTATATGGGTTGGGGAAAATATAGACCGATGGATTATTAATGAATAACGACAAATCCAAAATCCAAAATCCAAAATCCAAAATCG
>JBGTKR010000309.1:0-4326 GCA_041744535.1 Pyrinomonadaceae bacterium | reverse complement strand
TCATAAGGCTTTGCACCGATTGCCGAACCTTCTATCGGAACGCGGCTGTTGGTAACTTCGTGATTGCGGACAAGCCGGATTTCATTGCCGAAATCAAACGCCGCCATTCCGTCGTGGGCGGGCGGAGTTACGAGATCATCGGACATTTTTGTTCCCTTTTTCCCAAATGCGTTGTATTCAAAACCCTTCGGCAAAGAGATAAATGTTTCGCCTGTATTTTTTGCCGGAGTCGGAAATAATTCACCGTAACCAAACGCCCGAAATTTTTCGAGATTCTCCGAACCTGCAAGAAGATTTGAACGATTGGTCAAACCCGAACAAGCCAAAGCCAATCCGCCCGAAGCCAACCCGATTTTCCCTAAAAAATTACGTCTTTTCATATAGTTTTATCTTAACAAATCGAAAGCAAAAAAGTTAATTTTCTCATTTTCATTTTCAACTACTTGTCATTTAGGTCTTGCCTGCTAACCCCGTCAATCTCTAAAACCAAATCTGCACCATAACATTTTGCCGGAGTTTGAAAACCGTTGCAGAAATTTCCCGCCGCAATTTTTTCGGCAATTTTCAACGCCGTCAGCATTGTAAATTTATAACCTTCGGGACCTTGCTGACGCGATTCCACCGAGTTTCCATCTGCGTCCGTAGCTTTTCCCCAGAGCAAAGTTCTTCCTTTTTCGCGTTCATCTTTGCTCGGACCGCCTTCGGGGATTTGACTTTGCAAAATTGACTGCACGGGACTTGATGCGACCAGCCAGCCGATATAACGGCTCAATTTTAACAGCGTAACCTGACTTTCGGGAACAACTGTAAAAACCTTAATGTTCGGAATTCCCGTCGAATAAAAAGCCGTCGAAACATCGCCCCAGGGAATCGTAACGCTTGTTTTTTTTACTTCTCCGAAATCAATTTCGCGGGTTTCATAAGCCGCCGGAACGCTCGTAATTTCGCCGTCTTTCCTGATCGCTCCGCCATTGCCGATATTCATAACCATCGTGCTTTGTGTGCCGTGTGAAATTTTTCCCAAACCGTAAAATGCCAGCGTCAAATCATTTGCAGTCGGCAGACGATTTTTCAGATGCAACGCCAGACAATCCGAAGGCACGACATCAAAACCGACACCCGGCATAATCATAATTCCGGCTTTTTTCGCCGCTTCATCCCGTTTCGCCAACGCTTCAAAAACAGTAATTTCGCCCGTTACGTCAAGATAATGCGTTCCTGTCCGTAAACAACCCTCAACCATCTGTTTTGAGGTCAACGAAAACGGTCCGGCACAATGTATGACAAAATCAACTTCCTTGAGCGTATAATCCAGAGAAGTTTTATCTTCAAGTGCAAAAGTCCGGCAGACCAAACCCAATTCCTTAGAGATCGGTTCAATTTTTTTTTGACTCCGCCCGCCAAGAATCGGTTTCAGCCCACGTCTGACCGCTTCTCTCGCAATCAGTTCGCCCGTGTAACCGTTTGCTCCGTAGATTAAAAATTTGTTCGACATAATTTCTTTAAGTATGAGAGAAAAAGGATGAAGGATGAAATATAAAGAATCAATTTACCCTATTTTTTATCCTTCATCCTTTTCCAGAATTCTTTTCACACGCCCGACCTGCCCATCCGTCAGACGCACTTTTATTCCGTGCGGATGAAACTTCGAGTTGGTCAGCAAGTCTTTTACCACACCGACGGTTTCCTTGCCCGTGCGTTGGTCTTGTTTTAGAACAATCGCAACTTCTTGACCTGCTTTTATATTTTTTCGCTCACGATTCGGCATATATTTTCCTTCGTTCTAAATTATAAAACACCTCGAAATGATTTACGATGCAGCGGCGTTGCACCGTGGTTTCGCAATGCTTCAAAATGTGCTTTTGTGCCGTAGCCCGCGTGTTTTTCAAAGCCGTATTCGGGATATTTTACGGCAAAATCTCTCATCAGATTATCACGATAAACTTTGGCAATGATTGAAGCGGCGGCAATTGATGCGGAAACCGAATCGCCTTTGATAATTCCTTTTTGCGGAAGATTTATATTTTTAAGTTCAAGTGCGTCAATGAGCAGAAAATCGGCTTTTATTTTCAAATTTTGAACTGCGAGAATCATCGCTTTTTTCGTCGCTTCAAGGATATTTATTTTATCAATCTCATCCGCTTCAATTTGTCCGATGGCATAATCCAAAGCGTGTTCTTTAACTTCTTCGGCGATTATTTCACGTTTCTTTTTCGAGAGTTTTTTTGAATCATTTAATCCGACGGGCAAAGGTTTCGATAAATCCAAAATCACCGCTCCCGCCACAACTGCACCCGCTAAACAACCGCGTCCGACTTCATCAACTCCGGCGACAAATTTATAACCTTCGGCTAATGCCTGCCGTTCAAAATCCAAGCCGATTGTTGTTTTGACTGCCATAATATTTTTGTCCACGAATTACACGAATGGACACGAATATGAAGAAAAATTTTACCACAGATTTTCACAGATTCATTCAGATAAGAAAAGATAAGAAGATTAATTTTTGATTTTTTCTTCATCCGTTTTTATCCGTTTTTATCTGTGGTAAAAAAAACTCTTCTCTTAAATTCTTGTCATTCGTGTCATTCGCAGGCAAGTTTTTCTTACCAGTTCCCTTTTACAAATTCAGAATCTTTATGCGAAAACTCATTAAATTTTTCCCTGCCTAATTTTTTACTTCCACGCAAATAAAGCCGCAAGACTGTTTCATCTTGCGGCGTTTTAAGTTCGCAGGCAGGTTCGTCGCCGAAGCCTGCGTCAATAAATGTAAAAGAAAATCGGCTGATCTTTTCCGGTTCGAGATGAACGTGGCAATGGCAAGCATCTTTTTCGATGACGATCTCTCCGCCGTCTTTGCCGATTCTGATTTTGCCGACGATATTTGCCGATGCTCCAATATTCGGAACAGCGACAATATATTCGCCGAAACTCAAAATCTCATCAAGAATTTCCCAAAAAATACCTTCGTTCACGGATTCGCACGAACTCCTATTAAATTTCAAATAGAAAAAGACTGCTTACCGCTAACTGCCTACTTCTTAACGGCTGTTTTCTTTTTCTGACGCATATCGCGTTCGGGAATACGAGCCGCTTTTCCGCGTAAATTTCGCAGATAATAGAGTTTTGAACGCCGGACTTTACCGTAGCGAATAACTTCTATATGGTCAATGATTGTTGCGTGAAGCGGAAAAATTCTTTCCACTCCAACGCTGAAACTTGTTTTTCTAACGGTGATCGTTTCACGAACTCCGCCGTGTTTGCGGGCAATGCAAACTCCTTCAAAAGTCTGCAAACGCTCTTTTTCACCCTCTTTGATGCGGACGTGAACTCTGACGGTATCGCCGGGTTTAAAACTCGGAATATCCTCTCTTAACTGTGCATTTTCTATTGCGTCTAAACGGTTCATCTTTTTATAGGTGATAGGTGATAGGTGATAGGTGATAGGTTTTAAAAACTTCTCACTTCTCACTTCTCACTTCTCACTTCTCACTCCTCTTTTAATAAATCTTGTCTTACTTTTCCAGTCTTTTCTAATGCTTTCTCTTTCCGCCATTTTTCGATCTTTGCGTGATGCCCTTCGAGTAAAACATCGGGAACTTTCAGTCCGCGAAAATCTCTCGGATGCGTATAATGCGGAAAGTCTAAAATTCCGTCGGAAAACGAATCATTTTCGGCTGATTGCTCATTTCCCAAAGCGTCCGGCAAAAGCCTGACAATTGCATCGGTTAAAACGATTGCCGCGGGTTCGCCGCCTGATAAAACGTAATCACCGATGGAAATTTCATCCGTAACGAGTGCTTCGATAACTCTTTCGTCAACGCCTTCATAACGTCCGCAGATCATAACGATTTGTTCCGCTTCATCCGCAAAACCTTTTGCAACCTCTTGTTTCAAAGGCTTTCCTTGCGGCGAAAGCATTATAACTTTTGTCTTTGCCGAAAATTCTTCACGTTTGCAAGTTCCGACCAATTCTTCAACCGCCAGAAAGATCGGCTCGCATTTCATTACCATTCCGTCGCCACCGCCGAACGGTCGGTCATCGGTTTTACGGTGTTTATCCGTCGCCCATTTTCGCAAATCGTGAACATTCAACTCAACAATTTCCGCCAACTTCGCACGACGTATGATTCCGAAATCAAAGACTTCGGTAAAAAATTCGGGAAAGATTGTCAAAATATCAAATTTCATTTGGACTTCGGTCTTTGGCTTTTGGTCTTCGGTTTTCTCTTTTCCAAAGCCCAAAGACCGAAGTCCTAAAACCATCTAAAATTCGAGAATGCCTTCGGGCAAATCAACTTTTATCAACTTATTTTCAACATCAAC
>JBGTKR010000308.1:0-6843 GCA_041744535.1 Pyrinomonadaceae bacterium | reverse complement strand
CGGTTTAATGGCTCACTTTCAGCGAGCGATAATTTGTTTTCAATCTAACGGCGGGTGTCGTTTCACTTCGTTACACTCTACCCGCCGCTGGCAAATTTATCGCTTTCAGCGATTATTTAGAGTTTTCAAACAGCTTCTAAGTTTACTTGTTAAGCAATTTATTCGACACTCGTCGTAAGTTCGATCTTCTCCGCCGCATTTTTGTCATTTACAACCTTTAACGGCACATTCCAAACCAGCGACTTTATAAAACAAACGCCCGTGTTATCTTCGCGGCAATAATAGACCGTGAGTTTTGCTTTGAGTTTTGCAGTTCCGTTTTTATTTACCTGAAACGGAATTTGGAGCGGCAGTTCTTTGAACCTTTCACTCGGATTTTTAATCGTGATATTTTTGCCGTCTTCAAACGAAATGCTGTATTTTTGCGGGGCATCAGGATTTAAGTGAAATCCTTCGGGCAAATTTACTTTGAAAATCAGAGAATTTTCCGTATTTGCCGAAACCGTCTGTTCCTTCAAATTTATTTCCTTCAAATTCGGCGAAGCATCGGCAATTGCAGATTCCTTTTTAACGGGCGGTTTTAATCCTTCGATTTTGAGTGTCGAAGTTTCCTTTGTTTTCAGATTTACAACCCGAATCGCCTGATTATTCGTGTCGGCAACGAATAGTTTATCGCCTGCCACAGAAATTCCGCCGGGTTCGTAAAATGTCGGATTTTTGCCGTCGGTTTGTCCCGCTTTTCCCGTTCCTAAAAGTGTTTCGACGGTGCGTGTTTTAGGGTTTAAGATTTTTATTTTATCGTTGTAAGTGTCTGCAATTAAAACCTTTCCATCATAAATATCAATCCCCAAAGGATGCTGCAAACGCACATCGTCGCCCACGCCGTCCTTATCACCGAATTCAAACAAATCGCCGCCGACAAGCGTATTAACAATTTCTTTCTGAAAATTTATTTCACGAATAATATTCGATTCGCTGTCGGCAACGAACAGATTTACGCCATCCGAAGCAATACCGGACGGTTGAGCGAATCCGGCGTTTTTGATCTTACCGTCCAATCTCGCTTCAACACGGCTTCCCGCATACGGTTCGATCAAACTTTTCTCCAAATCTATTCGCCAAATCTGATGCGAACCAGCCATTGCGATATACAAATCCTTGCCGACAAGCGACAGATCCCAAGGCGAGCGAAGTGCCGTTTCAAGCGGTTTTCCAGCAAGTCCATTAAAACCTTCAAGCGTTCCCGTCCCGCCAATCGTTTCAACCTTTTCCGTCTTCAAATTCACCCGTCGAATCAGATGATTTTCCGTATCCGCAACATACAAAACATCACCATCAATCGCCATTCCCTGCGGTTTGTTGAAACCCGCTTCGTTAAAACTTCCATCTTTTTTCGACGCTTCACCGTTTCCGATAGTTTCAATTAATTTACCGTCAAAATCCGTTACCACAATGCGGTTGTGATTCGAATCGGCGATAAAAAGACGTTTCGATTTTGCATCCGCCAAGACTTTTCCCGGATAAGCAAGCGGCAATTCGCCGACTTTTGCACGTTCAAGTGCAAATTCCCGCGGCGTTTCATCCAAACTTCCCTTTTTGCGGAATTCTTCAATTGTTTCCGCAATTTTTTTATCAATCACGTCATAATTTCCTTCTCCGCTCGCAACTCCGATTACATAACCCGCCGGATCAATCAAGACCTGAGTTGGCCACGCACGCACGGCGTAGGAATTCCAGATCGTAAAATCCGCGTCATTGACAACGGGATGTTCGATTCCATAACGCAAAATTATCTGCCGTATGTTTTCGATGTTTTTTTCGTTGTCGAATTTCGCTGAATGAACACCGATGACAACCAGTTGGCTGGCGTATTTTTGTTCGAGTTTTTTGAGATCGGGAATGATGTGGATGCAGTTTACGCAGCCGTAAGTCCAGAAATCGAGCAGGATGACTTTGCCTTTTAACCCTGCTATCGAAAGCGGTTTCTCGGTGTTCAGCCAACCTTTGCCGCCTGTAAGTTCGGGAGCCCGGACTTTCGATTTGTTGCGGATATTTTCATCCATCTGAAAAGCAAAAAGCGGAGTTGAAATGAAAAATATTAAGCCACAGAGAAAAACAAGAGAAAATACAAAGTTTTTTATAATTTTTTTACACATAAGTTATTTGGAATAAATTTTAGTTTACTATCATTATAGTATTGTTTATATGATTATTTTTATTCCCAAAATAAGCTCTCTTTGTATTTTCCTTCTTACTCTGTGGCTGGAAAATTACCAATTAACACTTCCCTCTTTTGAAGTATCAATTTCCTCCATTTTTTCGCCTTCGTCAAAGAAAAATAATCTCATTTGGTCAAACAAATATTCCTGAGCATCGGGCGTTGAAACGTCCAGACCGAAATGATTTATCACCTGTTTTTGTTTTTCGAGCCATTCCGCCCAACACTGCTGACAACATTCCGTGCCGACTCTTTCGCCCAACTTCGTCGGAATCGGTGCATAACCGATCGGTTCGGTCTTTTGTCCGCATCTTGCACATTCAAATTTATCTTTAGAAAATAAAGCCATTGTTTTTTATAATCTCCTTTTATATTCGATTTAATACTGAGTTTAGATTCGCAATCTTTGATAATCAAACTGAGTTTAAGAAATAGAACGCGGATTTCACGGATTACGCGAATTTCCGCGGATTCTTTTTTAAAAATTAAATCCGCGTTCTATATTTCTTAAACTCAATTAACCTTTTGCATCAGCAATCGCCGCCAAAACTTCTTCATCGCTCGGCTTGAAAATACTCAAACCCTGCACCTGATGACTTTTTACAACTCCATCTTTATCAATAACGGTAACAGCTCTCGCAGATTTATTCTGAAACCACGATTTCACATCGTATTTCCCGACAACTTCGCCATTTTCATCTGCCAGCAATGTAAACGGAAAATTATGTTTCTCGGCAAAACTTTTATGCGATTCGACCGAATCCGTCGAAATGCCGATAATCTCTGCACCCGTCGCTGCATAATCATCCCAATTATCCCGCACAGAACAAAGCTGCTTCGTGCAAACGGGCGTGTTATCTCCCGGATAAAACAGCAAAACGATCACTTTGCCGAGATTTTCCGAAAGCGTCCAATTATTTCCTTCACCATCTTTTAACGTAAAATCCGGTGCTTTTTCGCCGACATTCATTTTTTTATTTCTCCAATTCTCTGCGGCTGCGTTTCCGCATCCGTCGGCAAAATATTATCGGTAATAATATAACCGATGGTAATTGCCAGTATTAATAAAACGCCGTAAATGGTCGGCGGAGCGGGAACGGGCAATTTAAAATAACGACACGCCGCCCCGATTAAAATTGCGATGACAATTCCAATAATTAATTTCAACATACTTTCTACAATAAATATTTACGGGAAACCTTTAATTATAATTTTTTCCGTTCACTTTCTCCGCTCAAAGTTGCGTGGATTTTGCTTCGGACACGATGCTTTCCTAAGGCATTATAACTGTATTTTTCGACAATATCAGGCGGAGCGATCTTTGTGGCGATCTGCCATGTAATATCCATTTCGGCATTCGTCGTCGCCGTTGCCAGCCGCGATTCCTGCATCATCATAATACTTCCGTAAAAAACAAACAGCATCCCGATCAAACCGACGGGAATCGGAATCCACGCATAATGATTTAAAAGTCCGACAACGGCAATCGTTAAACTCGTCAAAACAAACATTACCAGACTGCAATAAAAAACGAACAGAGCTTTTTGCAGCATACGTGAACGAGTCGTAACTTTATCGAGCAATTCAAAAACCACTTCGATCCGCCGCGAATAAAGCGGAATTTCCGACTTTTCCTTGGTCGTCATCAATTCATTCAAACGCCCTTCCAATTCCCTCGCCCGATCAATCACCCGACCGAGCCGCGTTGAAGTTGTCAAAACAAGTGTTCCGCTTGCCGAAATCAACAAAGCCGGCGTAATCATCGCCGTCAAAAATCCGATCGTCGAAGAAAGTTCGCCCGCATTCGTATTTGCTAAATTTTGCAATATAATCATAAGACAAATTTCAGATTTCAAATCTCAAATCTCAAAATAATATTCTATCCGATTTAACTTTCACATTTGATATTTGTTATTCAAATCGAATATTTTTAATATAACGGAAAACATCAAATCTCTTTATCCGAAATTTGAAATTTGAAATTCACATCAGCATTATGAATAAAAACAAAGGAACTATAAAGGTTATACGACACGAAAGCAACGTCTTAAAAGACAATCCGCTCGGCGATCCGCACGTGCGTGATCTGTATGTTTATCTGCCGCCGGAATATGACGAAAGCGGTAAAAATTTCCCGACGGTTTATTGCTTAACGGGTTTTACCGGACGCGGGAAAATGATGTTTAACGATTCGGCATTTTCGCCGAATATGGCGGAAAGATTGGATAAACTCATCGCCGAAGAACGCATCAAACGGATGATCGTCGTGATGCCGGATTGTTTTACAAAATACGGCGGTTCTCAATATATAAATTCAAACGCTACGGGAAATTATGAAGATTATTTGACAAAAGAAATCGTCCCTTTTGTTGACGAAAATTTCCGCACGATTGCCGATAGAAATTCCCGTGCCGTAACAGGCAAATCTTCCGGCGGTTACGGTGCGATGATTATGGCGATGCGGCATTCGGACGTTTTCGGTTTGGCAGCGACGATTGCAGGCGATTGTTATTTTGAAATGTGCTACAAACCCGATTTTAAAAAGGCTTTCAAGGCGATCAACGGCGAACCTCTGAAATTGATCGAAAAATTTTACGATGAGGAAGCAAAAAAAGGAAAGTTAGATTTTGACGGCTTAAATATAATCGGAATGTCCGCCTGCTATTCGCCGAATGCCGAAAGCGAATGGGGATTCGATCTGCCTTTTGATACTAAAACAGGCGAAATCCGCGAAAATGTCTGGCAAAGATGGCTTGCAAATGATCCCGTCTATCTTGTCGAAAACTCTGCGGAAAACTTAAAATCGCTCAGACTGTTTTTTATAGATGCAGGAAAATCCGACGAATTCGCTCTCGACATAGGAGCGAATATTTTGGCTGATAGATTAAATAAACACGGTATTAATTATGTTCAAGAAGAATTTGACGGCGGACATTTTAATATAAACCATCGCTATAATCGGACGTTTGAATTGATTTCCGAAAATATAGAATTTGAGTAGGAATCTTCCCGCGAATTAATACGAATAATTTAAGATTGAAAGTATCGAAATGTAAAATGATTCGTGCGGATTCGTGTAATTTGCGGGCAAATTTTTCTCTTTCTTAAATTCTTTTTTTTCGGGTGATTTTGCGATTATTCACGCCTAAAAAATCTTACTCATTTATCACCCGCTCGACTTCCGCATCCATTTTGCCCAAAAGCATAAACGCCATCATTTTGTAATCGGAAATAAACGACCAAAAAGGATATTCGAATGTCGCGGGTTTGTTGTGTTCGACAAAAAAGTGCGAAAACCACGCAAACGCATAACCGACCACAAAACAAAGCGGAATATAAAAATATGAACCGCTCCGCAAAAACCACACAAGCATCACAATTCCGAGCGATGTGCCGATAAAATGCAGATAACGAGTCATCGGTTGAGCGTGTTCCAGAACATAATGATCCCAAAATTCTGCGTAAGTTTTGATTCTTTCATTTTTCATATCAAAACTATTATACTCTTTTTTCGTGTCATTTCGCGGATTTCGCGGGTAAATTCCTTTATTTTTTCAAGCCGCCTGTTCCAATTCAACGACGGATTTTTCCGTTTTAAATACACGAATCTTCTCCGCCCAACCGAGTTTTTCAAATATGCGGATCGTGATCCAGTTCATATCAAATTCATACCAAGCCAAACCGTGGCGTGCCGATGTTGGTTGATGATGATGATTGTTGTGCCAGCCTTCGCCGAATGTTAAAAGTGCAACAAACCAGTTATTTGTCGAATCATCCGTCGTTTCAAAACGTCTTTTGCCGAACAGATGCGACAGCGAATTGACAAACCAGGTTGAATGCCAGCCGAAGATCACGCGAACGACAACGCCCCACAAAACCGCTCCCCAACCGCCGAACGCAAACAGCAAAACTGCTGAAATAATTATGGGTAAATAAAAATATTTTGCGATCAAAACCTGTCCTTTATCTTTGAGCAGATCGGGAACGTATTTTTTAAACGTCGCCTCGTCGTGATCTTGTGCCGTTCCCGTAAAAATCCACATCATATGTGCGTGCCAAAATCCCGGTTTGGTTGAATGCGGGTCTTTTTCGGTTTCGGTGAATTGATGATGAATCCGGTGCGTCGCCACCCATTTATAAGGCTCGTTCTGCAAAGCCATCGTTCCGAGAATCGTTAAAGTGTATTCCAGCCACTTCGGAGATTTAAAACTTCCGTGAGTCAAAAGCCTGTGATAACCGAGTCCGACTCCGAGACTTCCGACGATCCAGTTTCCGACAAGCATTATCGCCAGATTCGTCCAGCTAAAATAGTAAAACGCAGGAATAAGTAAAATGTGAAAAGACGTGATAATAAATAAATCCCGCCAGTTAATTCGTTCACGGGATTGTGTAAATTCTTGTATATTTTGCATTTATAATTTCTGAAATAGTAAAATTCGGGGTTAATTTAAGGATAACAGATTGAAACTGATTTAAAGGTAATAGTTTTGTAAGATTGAAAAATAAGAAGAAGTTTTGCCCGCGAAAAGACGCGAAAAAAAAGAATATGAAAAGAAAATTTGGTTCTACTGTGAATTTAGTGGAACCAAAGGCGGAAACCCGACAGGGATGGAGGGTGCTGGTTG
>JBGTKR010000307.1:0-2951 GCA_041744535.1 Pyrinomonadaceae bacterium | reverse complement strand
ACCCGTGCCGATCTCATCTTCGGTTCAAACTCCGAACTTCGAGCCTTAGCTGAAGTTTACGCAACCGATGATGCTCAGGAGAAGTTCACAAACGACTTTATAGCGGCGTGGACTAAGGTGATGAATCTTGACCGCTTCGATTTGGCATAATTTTTTAGCAGTTGTGAGTTGCTTGTGAATGTTGTGAGTGTTGTGAGTTGTAACAATTCTTTTATCTGTTAAACTAACCTTTATGCTCATCTTTCGTTGCCGAAGTTGTGAGTTGTAACAATTCTTTTATCTGTTAAACTTTGCAGTTACGTTCAACTTCCGTTCCGGGTTGTGAGTTGTAACAATTCTTTTATCTGTTAAACTTTTTTGGTGCGATTCCACGCCCGATCCGCAGTTGTGAGTTGTAACAATTCTTTTATCTGTTAAACTTTATCAGCCGTAAATGGTTGAGAGAATTGATGATACCGTCTTTGTAACTTAGAAAAAACTGAGTTGCTTGGGCGGTTCTTCTGTTTTTTTCGGCTTTTTTCCATAATAGGTTTTCATTCGGGCAAATTGTTTTTCTGTAACCCGTAATATACGCACCTCGCCGTTTGAAGGCAAACCGCCGACCACTCTTTTTTCGTGAACATCGGCGTTTTCAAAACTTCCACAATGTCTGCCGTAAACGGAAAATTGAAGCATAGAGAAACCGTCATTTAAGAGCAGTTTGCGAAAGCGTGTATATGCCTTTTTTTGTTCCTTGGTTTCAGTCGGCAAATCGAACATTACAACCATCCACACAGTTTTTAATCCTCCGAAAAATATCATAATTTTGGAATTCTCGGCTTCTCAGCCTCTTTCATAATTACCTGTTTTACGCTCGCGGCATACAAACCGATTGCCACCATAAAGGGCATTTTCTTTTTGTTTAAAATACAGTCTTCGCCAAGCAGTTCAAGCAATGTTCCCTTTGTTTCGCGGTTTAATTCAAACGGTTCGTCTTCGCACAAATCTTCCGCCATTCGGTAAACCTTTTTGTCCAGAAACGGACGCAGAGGTTCGACCAGATCATCGGCAAGCGGGAACGGATTGTATTGATTTTTGTGATGAATCCCGAAACCCGGATGCAGACCCGTTCCGACAATCGCCCGTGCAGTTGCCGCCCGGATAACGGCATAACCGTAATTCAAAAACATATTTGCATCTTCATTTTCCCGCCTTCGCCGGAAGTCGTCGCCGAATAATTTTCGCCAATAAATCCTCGCCGCATAAGCCTCCAGATTTTTCGGATCACCGCTCGGAATGCGTTTTGAGATTTCCCGCAAAGCAGTTCCGTCCTTCCCGTAAAAATCCAAAACTCTTGATTGATTGCGGATTTTCGCCGAAACTATTTTTGCCCAGAGTTTCTTTTTTTGCGGAACTGAAATTTTTATCTGTTTTTTAAGTGTTTTGCTCTGCGAAGTATGTGAAGCAAAAGGAATTGTTAAACTGGACGGCAGATGTTTGTCGTCCGTAAAGATCACGGCAACATTATTTTCCGCCAAAGACGACATCAGACTGGTTGAAAATGTGAGCCTTTGGCTGTCGAGTATCAAAACGCCCAAATCTTCAATCGGAACACTGCCGAGTCTTTCGCCGTCTTTTTCAATGACAAGCTGGCTGTGTTCCGTGTGAACAAAACTTTCGTGCGTCGAGATTTCTACCGTGCGTTTAATCATTAGCTTGGGTGAGATGCCCAAGCGGATCAACTTGAAGTTTGCGGGTGATTTTTAGTAAGGAAGACTTGCTTCTTAAACGTAAAGGATTTCCTTGTTTGACATCCGTAAAACTATCATTCGGCTCACGTAATGTGATTTCAAAACCTTTCCCACCTGACATCTTTTGCACTTTATAAATGCTTAATTCGCCATCATCTCCAAGAAATTCAACATAATCATTTTTGCAAAGTGAAAACAGAAAACGCCAATCTCCGCCTAAGCCATTTGAAATCGGACTCGGCGGTTTGCCGTTTTTGATGGATTTACGAAGATTTGCGGCGGCATCGAAACGCGAAACCAAAACCGCTTGGCGTTCTTCGGTTTGCAGATTCTCATAAATCTCGACGTGATGGTTTCCGCCCGTTGCGTAATATTTGTAAACTTCGCCTTTGTCGTCCTCGATTCCGACATAAGTGCCTTCGCTCATTGTTTCGGTGATGCGGACTTTCTTAATTTTGGTTTTGCCGTTTTTGTGCCAAACAAAAGGCTTGCCGTCTTCGCCGATCAAATCGCTGGAATTTCCAAAAGCCTTTTTCAAATTCCCTTCGCAATCAGCCAATCTCGCCGTAATAATTTCCCGAATCGTTTCATCAACAATTTTCGGAATCATCGCTTTCGTCAGTTCATCAATGCTTTTGCGTGTTACGAAAACATCGTCTTCATTTGTTCCGCCGTAAGCTGTTTCTTTTAAAAGTTTCCCGCGAACACGCCGCATCGGTGCGTGTGAAACGGTTATGTTGTCCATTGATTCTTTAACATCGTCGAGAAAACTTTCCCAAGGCATTTCGATTCCCTTTAAATCCTTTCGCAGATTTTTACGGTTGCGTTTGGAAAGTCTGGAAATGTATTGAAATAAACTTCTGTCCGTTAAAGCCACGACAATCGCATCAATCACGTGATGCCTGTGGTCATCACGATTTTTCAGATCAATATCGCCTTCCGACAAGATCGCATTCATTCCCCAATGATGCCGCAAACCCGCCGTTGCCTGTCCCGGCAGAACATTTACTTTTGCTCATTATCATAAAGTTTAAGCAGATATTTTCTCGCTTCCCGCGAAATATATCTCGTATCGGAAAACTGCCGCCCGACCATTTCATCAAAATCAACTTCCTTCGTTTCAAACCGACGGCGTTTTGCCCAAGGCAAACTTTCAACTCTTTTCAAAACCTCGAAATACTCTTGCTCATCTTCATCATAAATTTCAAAAGGAGTTTTATT
>JBGTKR010000306.1:0-5964 GCA_041744535.1 Pyrinomonadaceae bacterium | reverse complement strand
TCCTGCATTCTCGCACCGCCCGAAGCGGAAAAGATCACGACTGCACCTTGCGTTTTTACAGCACGTTCGATAATTCGCGTGATTTTTTCGCCGACTGCCGAACCCATCGAACCGCCGATAAAAGACATATCCATCGCACCGGCATAAACCTTGTGTCCGCCGACTTTTCCTTTGCCGGTAACGATTGCTTCGGGCAAGCCTGATTTTTCCTGAGCCTGTTTGATTCTGTCTTTGTAGGGTTTTGTGTCAACGAATTCGAGCGGATCGGCGGATGTTACTTCTTCGTCGAGTTTTTCATATTCTCCGTCGTCGAATAGATTATCCAAACGCGAGCGTGCATCTATGCGAAAATGATGGTCGCAATGAATGCAAACCTGCATTGATTCCTGCAATTCGCGTTTATAAACAGCCGTATCGCATTCGGGACATTTTTCAAAAACCCCTTCGGTTTTGACGGTTTGAACTTCCTCTTTCGGCTGTTCATCTATTTTCGGTTTATCTCTGCGAAACCAAGCCATAATTTAAGTTTTATTGTTAATAATTTGTTAAGTTTTTTATCTTGACAAGATTAGCACAAGGCGGTTTTGCGTGAAAGTTAGAATTTATTTAACCGGATGGTCTTCGGTCTTCGGTCTTTGGTCTTCGGAATGTTTTTTAAGTTTCACTCAATAAATTATTGCCTTTAAGAGAACATTGTGAGATTTCAAGCGAAAATTTAATTTCGCCAAAATGATTTAATCCAAAGACCAAAAACCCAAGACCTAAGACCAAATCAATGATTAGTTTAAAATTTCCAGCATTTCCCTTTGAATTAAACCGTTACTTGCACAGATCGGCGGTGCGTAAATACTGAATTTTGAACCGTCATAATATGAAACCTGTCCGCCCGCTTCTTCAATTAATAAAACTCCGGCGGCGACATCCCAAGCGTTTAAGCCTTCTTCCCAGAATCCGTCAAATCTGCCGCAGGCGACATAAGCCATATCAATCGCCGCCGAACCGTCCCGCCGGACTCCGCGTGATTTTAAAAGCATTCCCGTAAAGTTTTCGGCAAAATTAGCTTTTTCGGCAAAGTTATATGGAAACCCCGTAACGATCAAAGAATCACTTAAATTATCCGTTTGAGAAACTTTGATCGGTTTGTTATTCAGACTTGCTCCGTTTCGTTTTTCGGCGGAAAAAAGCTCATCCCGCGTCGGGTCGAAAGTTACGCCGATAACGATTTCGTCTTTGTGTTCAAGTGCGATAGTTACGCAGAAACACGGATAACCGTGAGCGTAATTTGTCGTTCCATCCAGCGGATCAATTATCCATTTCCAACGATTTTCGCCGTCAATCAAAACCGCATCGCCGGATTCCTCTGCCAAGATCGAATGTTTCGGATAATAGGATTTTATTCTTTCGATGATTAACTTTTCCGAAGCCAGATCAGCTTCTGTTACAAGATTTATCTCGCCTTTTTTAAAAACATCAATCTTCCGCCCGAATTTCTCAAGCAGAATTTGTCCCGCTTCGCGTGCGGTTTCGATTGCAAAATTTAACATATTTTCTTCAACTGTAAGTAGTTTTTAACGGTAAGTGGTAAGTGGTGAGTGGTAAGTGAAAATCAATTTGCAGTTTTCTATTTACCACTTACCTTTATCTTTTTCGCGTTCTTTCGCGTTTATTCGCGGGCAGAAACTCTTGTTTTTAATCTTTGATTATTTAATAAACTTCTTGCTTAACTCAAGAAATTCCCTGATCTGTGAATTCCAATATGCCCAATCGTGTTTACCCGGAAGTTGGCGGAATTCGTGCGGGATTTTTTTCTCGAACAAAAGATTTGCAAAATCCTGATTTTGTTTAATTAAACCATCCTCCGTTCCGCAGTCCAGATAAATAAAGGGCAATTGTTTGATCTGTTCGCCCGATTTATCTTTAACGAGTTTGAAAATATCGTTTTCCTTTCTCGTTTCGCTGTCTGCCTCGCCGAAGGTTGTCGTGATCGAATCAGCCAAAACCTTCCAGCCGCCCAAATCTTTGCCGTTAAATTCCGCTGCCCGCAAAGCCCCGCTGAAAGAACCTGCCAGAACGAATTTGTCCGCGTGTTTTATGCCGAATTTCAGACCGCCGTATCCGCCCATTGAAAGTCCGGCGATAACTCTGCCGCCGCGTTCTTTTTTTGCACGGAATTTTTTCTCGACTTCGGGAATTAACTCGTCAATGATGTAACTTTCGTATTTGTCGTTTTCGTTTTTCGCACTATCGGAATACCAACCGTTATCGCCTTCGGGCATTATGAAAATGTAGCCGTAGGATTCGGTGTATTTTTCGAGTCCGGCTTTGTCGCCCCAATTATCGTAATGTCCGGTTAAACCGTGGAGCAGATAAACTGTCGGATAAAATGTTTTTTCGTTCGAGTTTTCATATCCGACGGGCAGGATCACACGATACGGCATCTCTCGTTTCATTAATTTGGAATCGAGTTTGTAGTCTGAAGTTCTACCCGATTTTTTTAATTCGGCTTTTTGTGCAAATGCCGTATAAGGAACTGTCGCCAATAAAAACAGCAGTAAAAATCTGCCGGTGAATCTGAATTTATTATTTTTCATAAAACTTAAACCTCAAAAAAACTTACTTGAAAAATCTGTTTAACCAACCGCTGTCTTCATTTTTGTCAACGACTCGTGCCAGTTCGCCCGCATCGAGCCAAACGCCCGAACATTTATCGCAGACATCAATCGTTATATCTTCATATTCGGTTTCCATAAGATGTCCGTCGCATTTCGGGCATTGCATTTTTATATCCACCATTTCTTCCGAATCTAGTTTCTCCTTCATTTTCTCGATAAGTTCCTGCTCTTTGCGGCGAAAATACTCATTTTCCAAAGACTTCCCGCGTTCCTGTAATTTATCCGACATAGAAAATTTTCTCTCCTAAAAAAAATTTGTTTTGCACAAAAAAAATAGCAGACAATCAGATGAGATTCAAAAATCAAAATCTTAAATGTCTGCTAAAAAATTTTGCAGCTAAAACTTATACTTCTGTTTTATGAACGACATCACGGGTTCTTTTTCTGGCTTTTTTTGCACGGCGGGTTATCGAGCGTTTTTTCAGGCTTTTTTCCGCCCAATCCGAAACCTTCTGAACGGGATGCCATTCAATTTCTTCGTCCGGTTCAACTTCGCTTGAAGCATCTTTTAATTTTAAAGTTCCAACGGCGACCAATAAAATCAACGCATTAAAGATCGCTCCGACCAAAATTACAAACCAACCTGGAGCTAATCCGACTGCCGCCCGATCAACAAATATTTCCAACGCCGAATTATTCGGATCGCTGCTTGTGATCGGATACGGATGGATATAAATTTTCAAAGCCCAACTCAAGGCAAGCAAAGCAAAAATCCAGACATAATTACTTCGCAAACGCCGTCCGACCGCTTCCCATTCGCTGATCGTAAAATGCGGATTCAGCAAATCGGACGAAATATGATCCGCCCATTCCTTGTCCGGCGGAATCGAACGATGAGAAAGCATCGGTGCAAAATATCCCGTTTCAAGCACACGGACACGATTTGCCCAGACCTCATAATAGCGATAACGCCTCGCTTCCATAAACAGGAAGATCATCACCAGAATCGAGTTGATCGGAATCGCAAAATGCGGATTGTCCGGCGAACTGAAAACAAACGAAAGCGTCGCACCCGCCGTAATCACAGCCCAATTCGTCGTCGCATCGAGCCGCGTCCGCCAAATATTTGAACGCCCAACCTCGCCGCGATAAAAATGAATCATCGCCGTATTAAAATCGCCCTGCGAAAGTTTTTTTGGAACGGCAGTCGGATTATTTGCGGTGGGTTTCTTCCGGCGTTCATCAACTTCTTCCGTTAAAGAAAGAAGTGCCTCGTTTTTCGTCTTTTTCTTTAACTCTCTGATAAATGCGTCTTCGGTTTCGTGAATTTCTTGATTCATATTTTCGGGCAGGTTGATTCAAAGCGGAGCGTTTATTCAAATACTTTTAAGATTTAACATTTTAAAGGCGTATGTGCAAGGATTTTCACGGCAAGACGCTTGACACATCCTCTCTATAAATCTATATTTTTTGTTTGCGTTAATTTCATCGCATATTATTTGTTAAAGATGTTTGAGCAAGATGAAAATTTTATGCGGACGGCAATCAAAGCCGCTCATAAAGCAAAAGAGTTTGACGAAGTTCCAATCGGTGCTTGTTTGATTGATAATTCAGGCGAAATTTTGGCAAGCGATTTTAATCAAACTATTACTCAAAACGATCCGACGGCACACGCCGAAATTTTGGTTCTACGCGAAGCGGGAAAATTAGTCGGCAATTATCGTTTGACTGAAACGACCATTTATACGACCATTGAACCCTGCGTGATGTGTGCCGGAGCGTTGGTCAACGCACGAGTTAAACGATTGGTTTTCGGTGCAAAGGACGAAAGATTCGGTGCGGTTCGCTCGGTTTTTGAGCTTTGTGATAACAGTTCTTTAAATCATCGAATCGAGATCACGAGCGGCATTCTTGCAAGCGAATGCAAAAAATTGATGCAGGATTTTTTTCGTGAAAAGCGTTTGAAAATTTAAATAATTCGGAGAGGTGCGAGAGTGGTTGAATCGGGCAGTCTCGAAAATTGTTGTGCCTTTGCGGGCACCGTGGGTTCGAATCCCACCCTCTCCGCCAGAAATACGGATTTCAAATCTAAAATTTCATATTTCAGATATTCTATAAGCAGGGTATTCTCTGATTTGAAATTTTAGATTTGAAATTTGAAATTTGCCTTAGAGGAGAGGTGCAGGAGTGGCTGAACTGGCAGCATTGGAAATGCTGTGAACTCGAAAGGGTTCCGTGGGTTCGAATCCCACTCTCTCCGCCATCAGAATTTTGGATTTTAGATTGCCGATTTTGGATTTTGTTTCATACAATCCAAAATCTAAAATCGCCAATCCAAAATCATTATGGCTTCAGGCTCCGCACAAGGGCTGAATTGTGAATCCCGCCAGACGAGGAATCGAGCAACGGTAGCATTTTCACCCTGTGTTGCGGTTAAGTCTGAAGCCTCCATTATTTTTAAAGCCGTTTTTAGTTTATATTCCTCTTGTTTTCCAAGATCAAAACATCATTCAGGTAATTTGTTGCTTGATGCTATTTGGCAAAACGTATAAAATCTGAACAACTTCTAATGTCATATCAAGTTATAGCAAGAAAATGGCGACCTCAGATTTTTGAGGAAGTTATCGGTCAGGAAGCAGTTACGCGGACTTTGCGTAATGCCATCGAACACGACCGTCTGCATCACGCATATATTTTTTCCGGTGCGAGAGGTGTCGGGAAAACCACGACTGCCAGACTTCTTGCAAAGGCTTTGAATTGCCGCAAAACCGATAAACCGAATTCTACGCCGTGCGATACTTCTTCGGACGATGCTTGTGTTTCTTGCATTGAGATTGCCGAAAATCGTTCAATGGATGTTTTGGAAATTGATGCAGCTTCAAATACAGGAATCGGTGATATTCGTGAAATAATTTTAGAAAATATAATCGTTAAAGCCGCTCGTGATCGTTATAAAATATTTATTATTGATGAAGTTCATCAACTCTCAAAACCAGCCTTTAACGCCTTACTGAAAACACTCGAAGAACCGCCGGAAAATGTCGTTTTTATAATGGCAACAACTGAGAAACATAAAGTTCTCGACACGATTTTGTCGCGTGTGCAGGATTTTGAATTTCGGACGATTCCCTTGCAGAAAATTCTCAACCGTTTAAAAACAATCGCTGAAGCCGAAAATATTGATATTTCCGACGCGGGATTAAAAGAAGTTGCACGTTCCGGCGAAGGTTCGATGCGGGACGCTCAAAGCAATTTCGATCAAGTTATAAGTTTTTCGGGTGAGAAAATTGAAGCCGAAGATGTTATCAATGCTTTGGGAATTGCGAGTGCGGAAAACTTAACTAAAACGATT
>JBGTKR010000305.1:0-9368 GCA_041744535.1 Pyrinomonadaceae bacterium | reverse complement strand
GACGACGGAA
Organism: Pyrinomonadaceae bacterium; assembly: GCA_041744535.1. Lineage (GTDB taxonomy): Bacteria > Acidobacteriota > Blastocatellia > Pyrinomonadales > Pyrinomonadaceae > Aridibacter. The sequence goes on along the minus strand of JBGTKR010000305.1, from coordinate 9,358 downwards.
TTATTCACCGCTAAACCCGACGATTTCGCCTTTGAAGCGGTTCGGATAATGGGCGACAAACAAGTTCGGCGTGTGCCGATTGTTGATGATGAAGGCGTTTTGCAGGGAATCGTTTCAATGGCGGATGTCGCATTGGAAATGGAAGACGAAAAGGAAATCGCCGAAACTTTAGAAGAAATCTCAAGCGGTGCGGCTTTTTGGAGTAAAAGATAGTAAGTAATTGGTTAAAAATCACCAACGACTTATTATTAATTACCTATCACAAAAAATATGGCTAAAACAATAAATCGTTATTTTCAATTTTTGGGTTCGACAAAAGATGCAAGACCGTCGGGCAGACTTTGGTATCCGGCGGCGGATGTTTATGAAACTTCGGACGGTTGGCTGGTGAAGGTCGAATTGGCGGGAGTTTCGGCGGATGATATAGAAATTGATATTCAGGGAAATCAACTTTATATTGCCGGATGCCGAAAAGACCGGACTTGTGCAGTCGGGGTTTCTTATCAACAGATGGAAATTACATATTCGCATTTTGAAAAGAGTCTGACATTTCCCGCATCCATCGAACGGGCAAGGCTCGAATATAATTTTGATAACGGTTTACTGATGGTTCATTTAATAAAGCAAAAATAGAATCGGAAAATAGGTTAAATACAAGGGATTTATAAAATATTTTATGGCTGAGAATATAGAAAACAAAGAAAACACGGAAAATCAGGACATTCACGTTCAGGACACAAAACCTTTGAAACCGATTGTTGATAATTCACAAGGTTCGGCGGTGGAATTGGCGATTTTACCTTTGCAGAATACGACGCTTTTTCCGCAGACGGTTGTGCCGCTGGCGGTTGGGCGTGAGCGTTCGATCAAGGCGACGGAATTTGCACTTGCGACGGAAGAAAAGCTGCTTGCCTGTCTGACGGTTAAGGTTGAAAACAAAGACGGAAACACCGTCAAACCTGCGGATTTGTATGAAGTCGGAACGATTGTCAACGTCAAACGGATGATGCGGGCAGACGAGATTTTGCAACTGGTCGTGCAGGGAACTGACCGTTTTCGTGTTACGGAATGGATTCAGGAAGAACCGTTTTTGAAGGCGAAGATCGAGATTTTGCCGGAGTTGAAAGTTGAAAGTAAAGATCAGGTCGAAGCACTAAAACGCAATCTTCAAAATCTTATTCAAGAGGCTTTGGCGATGCTGCCGCAAGTTCCACCTGAAGTTCGGATGGCGGTGATGGGGCAAAGTGATCCCGTGCAGATGTCATATTTTCTCGGCTCTGTTTTGGATTTGGGCGAAGAAACCGAACAACGTATGCTCGAAGCGGCAACGGTTGACGATTTGCTGACTTTATCTCACGCGGCTCTGGCAAAAGAAGTCGAGATTATGCAGATTCGCTCGAAGATTGCGACTGAGGCACAATCGGAAATGGATAAATCGCAGCGTGATTATATTCTGCGTCAACAAATGAAGGCGATTCAGAAGGAATTGGGTGAAGACGAAACGGGCGAAAAAGCGGAGGCAGGACAACTCCGCGAAAGATTGGAACAAGCCGATCTGCCCGAATATGTGCAGAAGGAAGCGGAACGCGAACTCAAGCGGATGGAGCAGCTTCCGCAATCCGCACCGGATTTTCACGTTATCCGAACTTATCTCGAATATATTTTGGAACTTCCTTGGAAAAAATCAAGTGAAGAAAAACTGGATTTAAAAGAAGCGAAACGAATTCTTGATGAAGACCATTACGGTTTGGAAGATGTCAAGGAAAGAATTCTCGAATTTCTTGCGGTTATAAAATTGCGTCCCGATTCAAAGAGTCCGATTATGCTGCTTGTCGGACCTCCGGGAGTCGGTAAAACTTCTTTGGGGCGTTCGATTGCGAGAGCTTTGGGGCGTGAATTTGAAAGATTTAGCTTAGGCGGAATGCGTGATGAAGCGGAACTTCGCGGACATCGGCGGACCTACATCGGTGCGATGCCGGGCAGAATTATTCAAAGTTTGCGGCGTGTCGGCGTAAATAATCCGGTGATGATGCTCGATGAAGTTGATAAACTCGGCAACGATTATCGCGGCGATCCGTCGTCGGCATTGCTTGAGATTCTCGATCCTCAGCAAAACGATACTTTCCGCGATCATTATCTCGATCTGCCGTTTGATCTGTCGAAGGTTTTCTTTATCGCCACGGCAAACGACCTTTCACCGATTCCCGCACCGCTTCGTGATCGGATGGAAATTATCAGCCTTGCGGGTTACAGCGACATCGAGAAATTAAATATTGCCAAGCAGTATCTGATTCCGCGACAAATTAAGGAAAACGGTTTGAGCGAAGATCAACTCGAAATTACGGATGATGCGGTTGACCTTGTAACTTCGCGTTACACACGCGAAGCCGGAGTTCGCCAACTTGAAAGAACACTTGGAAACATCGCCCGCAAAGTCGCTCTGAAAGTTGCGATGGGCGATACGGAAAAAGTTAAAGTTACTGCCGAAGATGTCAAGGAATACTTGGGCGGACCGAAATTTTACCCTGAAAGTGCGAGAGAAGAATTGCCCGCCGGAGTCGCCACCGGAATGGCTTGGACGCAGATGGGCGGACAGGTTTTATTTATCGAAGCGACACTTCTTCCGGGTTCAAGCGGTTTGACTTTGACCGGACAACTCGGCGATGTGATGAAGGAATCCGCGATGGCGGCACGCAGTTATTTGTGGTCGCACGCTTCCGAATTCGGAATTGACCAAGCGATGATTAAAGGAAATGGTGTTCACTTGCACGTTCCCGCCGGTTCGATTCCGAAGGACGGACCGTCGGCAGGCGTTACAATGGCTTCGGCAATGGCTTCACTATTCACGGGCAGAAAAGTTCGCTCCGACGTTGCAATGACGGGCGAAATTACGCTTTCGGGTTTGGTTTTCCCAATCGGCGGGTTAAAAGAAAAAGTCCTCGCCGCCCATCGGGCGGGAATTCGCCACATAATTTTGCCGAAGCAGAACGAATCGGCAATCGAGGAAATTCCCGAAGAAGTTCGCAATGACCTGACTTTCACTCTAGCCGAAAGAATCAGCGATGTTCTCGAAGCCGCATTGGAGAAGGAAGTTACCGATCCGATTCAAAATTACAATATCCCCGATGTAAATACGGGTTCTTCCGATAGTCCGAATGAGCCTTTGATCGCAAAGGAAGAATAAATTTAAAGTTTCAACCGAACTTTTTTCAGCAAATCTGCAAAGCGTTTCTCGTTTTGCAGACTTTTTTTTGTTGTCAAATAAAATCTTCTGCAAGTATTTTTCTCCGTTTCCCGCCTTTCTATGTATGGAACAGATTATTTTTGGAAAGGAATAAACAAAAAGGAGAAAATTACTATGAATGCTCGACCATTAGCAAGAGGAAACGACATTGTTATTCAGAATATAGAAGATGAAGTTTTAGTTTACGATTTGACAGAAAACCGGGCGATTTGTTTGAACAAAACCTCGGCAGAGATTTGGCAGCTTTGCGATGGAAACAGGAATATCAACAAAATTGCTGTGGAATTAAGCAAAAAATATAAGAAAGTCGTTATGGAAGATTTAATCTGGCTGGCACTTGAGCAACTAAAACAAGAGAATCTGCTGACGGATGCAGAGGGATTTGAGTCGAGATTTGCCGGATTATCCAGAAGAGAGTTAATCAGAAAACTAGGATTTGCTTCAATGATCGCACTACCCGTGATTTCATCAATCGCTGCACCGGGAATGGCTAATGCCGCAAGTTGTGCCGGACCCGGTGCGATGGTTACATCCGCTCCGCCGTCATCACAAGCGAATGTTGATGAGTGCTTTAATTACTGTAATAGATTTGCGGCAGATCAATGTTGCACCGGGGATGGTTCAGGCACAAATAATTTTGATGACGGAACCGGAATATGCAGCTGTTCTAATTCAACTTGTTCGCCTTAGCCTGATACTGTTAAACCGACTTTTTCGAGCAAATCTGCAAAGCGTTTTTCGTTTTGCAGACTTTTTAATTGCGGGTCGCGGATGTAATTGAAAAGGATTGTATCGCGTTGCTCAAATGCTTTTTCAAGCCAATCGAGGGATTTTTCTTTTTCATCGAGTCCGGCATAGACGAGTGCGAAGGCAAATGGTGAAACATAATCTTTATCCGAATGTTTTTGTAATTCTTTTAGAATTTTTTCGGCTTCTGCTTTTCGTCCCGCACTTGCATAAATATGAGCTAAAGATGCTTTGAAAAGTGTGTTGCCGCCGGATATTTCGATTGCTTTCTTGGTTGATTCGATGGCTTTTTCATATAACTTTTTCTGCTCGAAACTTCTTCCCAGAAAGAAATGAACGCGAACAAAATTCGGGTCGAGTTCGGCGGTTTTTTCAAATTGTTTTATTGCTTCATCGTAATTTCCCGCGTGGTGCAGAACCCAGCCGACTTCGCTGCTGATAATAAGTGAAAATGGTTCGAGTTCATGTGCTTTTTTCATCGAATCGAGGGCTTCATCAAATCTTTTTAATGTAACCAGATTTTCAGCCCGCCATTGATGGGCGGTGGCGTAATTCGGATTAATTTCTATTGCTCGCTTAAAATCTTTTTCCGCACCTTCAAAATCCCACTCGTATTCTTTTTTTACCAGTCCGAGAGAAGTGTGGGCTTCAGCCAGAGTTTTATCAATCTCGAGTGCCTTTTGAGCGGCGGATTTGGCTTTCGGCATAGATTCTTTTGGCGGAGTGTCGGTGTAATTTGAAAGTAAACCGTAGCTGTCCGCCAGACCTGCATAGGCGAGTGCGTAAGTCGGGTCTTTTTCAATCGCCTGCTCAAAAAAATCAATTGCCCTTTTCAGACTTTCACCCGTGCGTTTATTCCAAAAAAATCTGCCTTTGAGATAAAGACGAAAAGCTTCGGAATTTTGCGTTTCGCGTTTAGCCAATACTTTTTTATCGTTGCCGTTTAATTCGAGATTTAGTTTTTCGGAAATTTCTCTGGCAATCGTTTGCTGCATCGAGAGGAGATCGGCACTTTTACCGTTGTATTGATAACTCCAGATCCGCGAATTATCTTCGACGCTGACGAGTTCCGTATTGACCGAAACACTTTCACCGTTTTGTTTAAGTCGTGTAAAAAGCACCGTCTGCACGCCCAATTCGCGTCCGATTGTTTGAGCATCGGATTGGTTTTCTTTAAAACGTGAAACCGTGTTAAATGACTTTACCTTAAAATCGGACAGTTTTGAGAGCCGGTCAATAATGCTTTCGGTCAAGCTGTCGGCGAGAAATTCCGTTTCGCTGTCCGCATCTTTATTTACAAAAGGCATACGGCAACCGATTCTATTTTTTTATTCTTTGTCGAGGAATAAAAATAAAAACCGAGTATAGTCAGCAATAGCAAAACTAATGCGGATGCCGCCAACAAAATTTTATTTTTATCGAAGAAATAATTTTGATTTGTTTTTTGAGTCGAAACTGTCTGAGCATTATTCAGCGAAACAGATTGGTGAATATCAGCCGTATTTTCAAATTGCATTTGTTCACGCAATTCTTTTAGATCGGCAATCATTTCATCCATCGTCTGATACCGTTCGTTCTTATCTTTTTTTAATGCTTTGACAATAATTTCCTGCAATTCGAGCGGGATGGTTTTAGAAAACCTTTCGAGTGGTTCGGGTTCATCGAGCAGGATGGAGGCAATTGTCGCCGAAGGTGATTTTGCTAAAAACGGCTGACGATTGGAAATCATTTCATAAAGCACGACTCCGAGACTGAAAATATCCGTTCGATGGTCAACCTTTTGTCCTCTGATTTGTTCCGGCGACATATAACTCGGTGTTCCCAGAATTATTCCCGTTTTAGTATTTAAGAGAGTGAGATTTTTGCCTTCAAAATCTACCAGAGCTTCTTTGTCAATTAATTTGGCGATTCCAAAATCCAGAATTTTTACATAATCGTCTTTGCGGATCATTATATTTTCAGGCTTTATATCGCGGTGAATAATGTTTGCATTGTGAGCGGTTTTTAAGGCTTCGGCGGTTTGGACGGCAATTTTTATAATGCCGGGCAATTTTAAGTCTTGATCTATAAAATGCTGACGCAGGGTTTTTCCTTCGACGAGTTCGGTGGAGATATAATACAGATCGTCCGTTTTACCGAATTCGTAAATAGTCAAAATTCCCGGATGATTCAGAGCGGAAGCAGCACGGGCTTCGACTTCAAAGCGACGCACATATTCTTCATCGGTCAAATCATTTACGGAGAGAATTTTAAGAGCGACACGCCTGCCTAATCTCTCATCAACCGCCAGAAAAACTTCGCCCATTCCGCCGCCGCCCAAAAACGATTTGATCTCATATGAGCCGATTGTTTTCCCGATATAATCCTGATTAAATTCTTCGCCTAAAGATTTAGCTGTGATTTGAGCGGCGGATTCTTCAATGAAGTTTTCCGCTTCGTTTTCAAAGGCAAGCAGGGATTTGACCTCCGAGTAAATTTCGGGGTCTTCTTTCTGAATCTCCGACAGAAAGTTCTTTCGCTCATTTTTTCCCAGTTCGATGGCAGAATGAAAGAGCGATTCAATTTTTTCCAGTTTGCTTGAGTGCATTTATTTCTGGGGGGAATAAATACTTCATACTCAAAAACCCTTGTCCTAATTGAGGACTTGGTTTTTTAAGTTCAATTTTTTAACAAATATAACACAGATTTCAGATAAGCAAACAATAAATGAAAGATAAAGTATTTCAGAATAAATTATATTTCCCTGTGCCACGAAAGCCTGTTTGATCAACATTCAATTTTAAGTAAGCACCTAAGCAGAAATATGTTCAACTGCCTTTTGTTTTTCTTTGCCCCTTTGCTCCTTATGCGGGAATTCTTTTCTATTCCAAGAGTTATTTCCCGCAAAGTCGCAAAGGAAAACATAAGATTTTGAGTTTGGTTTAATTTAATTTTGCGTGTGTGCTAAGTGTATGAAAATAATGGATTTTAATCTGATTATTTGCACATCCGTTTTAACCTTACGAAAAAATCAAATTATTTTGCAAGTATTTTTTCTCGCTTCACGCCTTACTGATTGAAGGCATAAAAATTTCGGGAAATGCCAAAACAAATTAAAAGGAGATACATCATGAAATCAAATCTAAAATTACACGCAGCAATCATTGGAATCATTTTTTTACTATTGAGTATTTCGGTAAATGCTCAATCCCGCAGCACTATGAAGGTAAATATACCTTTCCGGTTTATAGTCGCCGGAGACGTTTTTGAAGCCGGAGATTACACGATTGAACGGTTTAATCCGCAAAAAAGGTCAATGATGATTTTGAAGTCGGTCGAAGGAGATATTAAAAAGGTTTTTTTAACCAATAGTGTTAAAGCTGAAAAAATTGTCGAAACTTCGAACCTCGTTTTTACAAAAATTGACGATTCATATTTTCTTTCGCAAATCTGGGCTGATTCAACAAATAACGGTTTCGAACTCTTAAAAAGCAAACAGGAACGCAAAATGAAAAGGCTTGCCGAAGTAAACACAGAGAAGATTATGCTTGTGGGCAAAGATTAAATGTTGGTGAACGGTTTTGACGGCGGTTCGAGATTTACTGAATTTACCTTTCACAGATTCAAAAGGAATGTTTGGATTTAATTAGCGGCAAACCATTCAAGGACAATCCGGGATTCCAGAACTTTGGAATTTCGGATTGTTCGTTTGCTTACGGCACGGAATAGAATAAGAAACTCACGTTACGCAAAATGATTTTCAGCCTGATTTATCAGGCTTTGAAGCGAAGCGATATTTAGCCACGTCATTTATGGCGTGGTAAAGTGAGAAGGAAATAACAAAGGGCGTTTTAACGTCCTTGAGAAAAGCTTGAGCCATCAACAAGCGAAGCTAAAGCGAGAAGAAAAGGACGTTAAAACGCCCTTGAGATTTTGACAGATTACCGACCACGCCATAAATGACGTGGCTTAAACTGCGAAACGCAGAAAGCCGCATAAATGCGACTGAAATCAAAAAGTGCGTAACATCAGTAAGAAGCTGTTTGAAAAGTCTTTTCTATTCGCTGAAAGCGAAATTTTCGATAGCGTCGGGTTGAGCCTTTGGCTTACCCGACGTGAGTTATTCAAAGTTTTCCGCCGCTGTAAGTGTCGCATTTATCGCAGATTTAATGGCTCACCTTCAGCGAGCGATAATTTGTTTTCAATCTAACGGCGGGTGTCGTTTCACTTCGTTACACTCTACCCGCCGCTAGCAAATTTATCGCTTTCAGCGATTATTTAGAGTTTTAACATAGATTCTTAGGCAGATAATTCGCGGAGCATCCAGACTTTTGCAAATTTCCAGTCACGCATAACGGTATCGGGTGAAACTTTCAGAACTTCGGCAGTTTCTTCAACCGTTAAGCCGCCGAAAAATCTGAGTTCGACAACCTTTCCCTTACGTTCATCAATTTCGGTCAGCTTTTCGAGGGCTTCGTTTAATGCGACGAGGTCTTCATTTTTATTTAGCGAAATGGCGACATTATCGGCTAATGTAACTCTCTGAAAGTCACCGCCGCGTTTCTGATAATTTCTCGAACGGGCAATATCAACCAAAACACGCCGCATCATCTGTGCCGCAACGGCAACAAAGTGATTACGATCCTGCCAGCGAACCCGGCTTGAATCCACGAGTTTTATATATGCTTCATTGACGAGGGCGGTGGTTTGCAAAAGGTGTCCTTTGCGTTCACCACGCATATAATGGCGGGCAAGCCTCCGCAGTTCTTCATAAACAAACGGCACGAGTTTATCCAAAGCATCCTTATCCCCCTCGCCCCACGCCAGAAGAAGTCCCGTAACATCTTGTTTTTCACCTTGTTCCATAAAAAAGTCTGCACAACAATTTTCTGTCCAAGTATAACATTTTCCAGCCATTTAGCTAACTTTTCTATTTAGAGTTTTTGTGTTTGCAAAAAAAATTGAATTATTTTTGCAAGTGTTTTCTTCTGTTTCCTGCCTTTTTAGGTAAGGGACAAAAATTCTAAACCCGAAATAAAAAAAAAGGAGAACTAAACCAATGAAAAGATTTTTAATAATAAATTTGATTTTGACTGTTTTATTAACTTTGTCCTCAATTTCTGTTTCAGCACAGAAAGAGGACAAAAAAGCAGACAATCCTAAAAATGCAGAAATCACGCTGGTCGAAGTGATTTATAACGGAGTGATAGCGGAGAGTTTAACGATTCACGGAAGCAGCTTCGGAAATGAGCTGCCGGAAATTTATCTGGACGGAACGGAATTGACGGCGGTGAGCAACACGGGCGAACAGATCATCGCCAATTTGCCGCAGACGAGATTGTTTAGTGCGGGCAGCTATCGGCTGGTAATATCTTTCGGTAAAAATAA
>JBGTKR010000304.1:0-2688 GCA_041744535.1 Pyrinomonadaceae bacterium | reverse complement strand
TTGGTCAATGGAATAACTTCCGCGTCCGTCAATTAAAATTCCGTTTTTCACATCGGCGATAAGTTCCTGCGTTGAAATATCTTTTTTGTTCGGTTCGAGCGACAAATTCGGCATACGCGGAAACGGCACACTGCTCCAACTGTCGGCGTGCAGACAGCCGCGTGAAGTTTTTTCGCCGATCAGCGGTGCAAGGCTTCGCGTCGTTTGCCAGCCGACAAAAGTTCCGTCTTTGACAATATCCCATTTTTGCCCCGGCACGCCTTCATCGTCCCAACCGATGGTGGCAAGTCCGCCGTCTTGTGTGCGGTCGGCAAAAAAGTTGACTATCTTTGAACCGAATTGCAGTTTGTTCGTTTTGTCCGGCGTTAAAAAAGAAGTTCCCGCATAATTTGCTTCCCAGAGCAAAGCCCGATCGAGTTCGGTAGAATGTCCGACGGATTCGTGAATCGTCAAAAATAAATGCGAAGGATTCAAAATCAAATCGTATTTTCCGGGTTCAATCGGTTTCGCCTTTAATTTTTCAGCCGCTTCTTCGCCCGCCTTTTTCGCTTCGCCGATCCAATCATATTCGCTCGTATATTCCCAACCGGACTGACTTCCTTGTGCCAAAGCGTTTCGGGTTTGGAAATCGCCTTTCGCCCGATCAATCGCCGTAACGCTGAAATCCGGCACGCCGCGAATTATGTATTGCTCGACTCTCGAACCATCTGAAGTTGCCAGAAATTTCTGCTCATTGACCCAAGCCATCGAGGAATTTACGAAACTCACGCCTTTTATGCCGAGTGCGGCTTCGTTTATTTTCAGCAAAAATTCGATCTTTTCATCAATCGGCACATCAAACGGATCGCGTTTAAATTTGCTTTTCCAAGTTCCCGAAACTTTTTTTGCATCAACGAGTTCAATAGGCTTTGTTTGAAACAAAGAATTTGCCTTGGCAATTTCAACCGCTTCCCGCGTAACCCGCTCGACTTCCTTCACATTGACCAGCGGACTTGCGGCAAATCCCCAAGTTCCGTTGACCAAAACCCGCACGCCGAAGCCGTAATTCTGTCCCTTCGCCACAAATCGAACCTCGCGTTCTCGTGTGCCGAGCGATTCGATACGGTATTTATTGATGCGTATATCGGCATAAGTTGCACCGAGTTTTTTGGCAAGCGTTAATGAGGCATCGGCGAGTTTATTTTTATCAAAATCGGGAAGCGGCTGTGAACTCAGATCAGCCGAATATGCCCACGACGGAATTGCCGCCGCTCCGAGTGCTAAACTTGTTGCCTTCAAGAAATCACGACGCGAAATAGTCATAAGTTAAACCTCGATTTTCAGATAGCTTTTCTGAAATTTTAGAAAATTGATTTTGGAAAAGAATTTGTTTTGATTGATGAGATAATTATGTAGTTTAATGTGTGAAATTGTCAATCTTTATTTAAAATAATGTAATACTTCTCACTGCTAAAAAAAATTATTGACATTCCATAAATGCAAAATTATAATGTTTATCAAAATAGTTATTGAAGGTGAAAACATGAAAATTACAATATTATCAATATTTTTAATTTTAGCTGGATTCGGAAATGCTTTTTATTTTCAAGTAGATAATCAACCGAATGTTAGTGTCAACTATCGCTTTTATAATGCTAAAAGTGAGCTAATTATTACGAGTGTTAGACAACAACGCTCAGATGGAAGTTGGTATGAACATCAATATTACATTCATGAAGGCAAAGTTGTTTCTTGGAAGAAGGTTCTTGGTTTAGTAGGTAGAGGGGTCTATGACATTAAAAAAGATATGATGTTTTTTGAAGGGGAAACGAATTTATTTAAACCCAATTACTCACAACTTACGAAGTCTAAAAACAAAATTCTGGGTTTTGATGTTTACAAAGATGTTGAATCAAGCAGCATTGCTTATTACAGTTCGGATTTGAACATTGTCCTAAAAAGAGTGAATGAGGACGGCAGTTATCAAATAGCAACATCAATAAACAAAGAAATTGATGAGAAGGATTTTGTAGTTCCTAGCTTACCAATAAATTATGATTTTTATATTAAATATCTGGATAGTGTTACTAATAAAGAAGCAGCAGAGAAGTTGAAATCGAAATATGTTCCGATTGATTATGTTGTTTCAGGAAATTATTTCTGCGACATTAATAAGAATGAGGAATAAAAATGAAAAAAAATTTTCAAATATTGAGTCTTGTTTTTGCTATAACTTTCTTTGCTTTAACCTTTGCATTTCAAAGTGATGCTTCATGCAATGATAGTGTAGTAAATTGCACTTTTGGTGTAGAATCCACCAACACTCTTTGTCAACATGATACAGCTTGTACTGATTGTCCTAGTCTTCCTTATACAGGATGTTGTGAGAAAAAATTTGGCAAATGTAAGATTAGCTTTGCAAATTGGGAAACCAGACTATGTAAAAGCAATTGTAGTTCAAGTTCTGGTGGCGGTAACGGTTGTGGGTGTGATAGTGGCATCTGCGCTGAATGTCCAACCAACAATTAAACTTTACTAAAATCCGAAACTTTATAGATACAGTATTTCCCATTACTGAGCGGTATAGAGATTGCTGTAAAAAGTATGAGGCACAAAAGTATGAAAAAAGATATATTTAGATGTGAATCAAAAACTCTTTAACATACTTTTGCAACCTCTCGAAACCTTTTTGGCTTCGATGTCTGGAAT
>JBGTKR010000303.1:0-23119 GCA_041744535.1 Pyrinomonadaceae bacterium | reverse complement strand
GATTTTATATCAATTTTTTATTAATTAAAACTATTCATTCGTTAAATATATTGACAAATTAAATCATGGTTGGAAATGATGATAAATTATAAATTATGAAATATTTTGGATTAATAATTTCTTCTAAATATAAAAAAGTTTATAATTTAGAAAAATTGAAAAGAAAATTTTGTCCTTTTTTCAATCTATATCTCGCATTAATTACTGAAGACTTTATTTAGATTGTTTTGCATCAATCAATTGAGTCAGATTTTTTTTAGATTTAACCGTAAAATACTTATTCAAATGGAGGATAAAAATGGCATTTACAACATATAGCGGATATTCTGATTGGACAATTTCAACAACGGGTGGAGTTGCAGCAAGTAAGGGGTTTTTGTGTTTTTCAGCTTCAATTCAAACACTATTTTTAACGGCGAAATATTATAATAAAAACACCCGTGAACAAAAGAGAGTTGACTTTAAAGTTGAACTTACAGGTTTTGAAGTGGGGGCAAGTATTGGAGGTGATATAGTTGAAGAAGTAACGGGAATCGGACTTGAATATATCAAAACAAACGATGCCGATCAAAGAGTTTACCTTAATGTAAAAGATTCATCTTCACCGAAGATTGCAGATTTACTTGGTCCTTGTGCAATGGTTTCTTTTGATGTCGGAAAAGCTACTTATATTAAGGAGCATAAAAAATATGCCGGAAACACTTATCTTTTTTTGGGTTGGGGTAAAACTGTAATGGATACGGATCCTAAATGGTTAAACAATATGCTTGATAAGTTAGAGAATGGCGATACTTGGGGTAGTTATAATAAAAAATTCGTTGAAAATCATGGCATCTTGTCCAATTCTCGTGCGGTTTGTAGTATTTCTTTAGATGGCTTGAGTGCATCGGCGAAAATTGATAATAAAATCGGTTTGTTTTCCGGTCAGATTTCCGGGTCAAATGCTTATAGAATATGAGCAAAAGATTTTTTTAACAGCTTGCTTTGTAAAGCGAGTTTTGAAAACTCGTTTTACAAAGCAATTTATTTACAAATCAACCCTTAGCCTTTTTAATCTCCTCAACCAAAACCGGAACAGCTTCAAACAAATCTCCGACGATTCCGTAATCAGCAATGTCAAAGATCGGTGCTTCCGAGTCTTTGTTTATGGCAACGATTGTCGAAGCGTTTTTCATTCCGACGATGTGTTGGATCGCTCCCGAAATTCCCAAAGCTATATAAACTTTCGGTGCAACGGTTTGTCCCGAAGAACCGATCTGCCGGTCAATCGGCAGCCATTCGGCATCACAGATCGGACGTGAGGCAGCGATGTCCGCTCCGAGTGCTTCGGCAAGTTCTTCGGCAATCGCTATATTTTCCTTAGATTTTATTCCGCGTCCGACGGCGATGATTATTTCCGATTTGGTCAGATCAACCGTTGCTTTTGCTTCTTGAAAAGGTTCTTCCGGTATCATCCGAATATCACCGACTTCGACATCAACCGTTTCCGTTGCCGCACTTCCCTTTTCGGCATTGTCGCCGCGGAATGCTCCCGATTGAAATGTTACAAAATACGGTGCGTCGCCTTTGATCGTTACGTCGGCATCAAGTTTCCCTAAGAAAATTCGGCGTGTAAAAACAAGGTTTCCGCCTTCATTCGTGTAGCGTATGCAATCGCCGAGCATTTCTTTACCGAATCGTGCCGCAAGTTTCGGACAGAAATCACGCACGCGATATGTGTGAGCCATAATTACATACTGTGCATTTTCCTTTTTAATAATCTGCTCAAACGCATCCGCGTAACCGTCAGGCGTGTATGGGACAAGTTTTTCGTTTTTTGCAACGATTACTTTTTCGATGTCATAGTTTGAAATCTCTTCCGCCAAAGCACAATCTTTGTCGCACGGAATAACCGCACCAACCTTCAAGCCCAAATCTTTGGCAATATTTTGTGCCGCCGTGATAGCTTCGAGCGATGTTTTATTTAACACGCAGTCTTGATGTTCTATAAATACTAAAATCATATTACACGAACCTCCGTTTTCAATTTCTCGACGAGTTCCCTCGCACCCGCTTTTGCATCGCCGTTGCCGAGCATTTGAGTTTCCTTGGTTTTGAGCGGCATATAAACTTTTTGAATTACCTGTGCCGACTCAAAACTTCCGACATCGGGCGTAACTTCCTTAATTTCTTTGCGTTTTGCCGCCATAATTCCCTTCAAACTGGCATAACGAATCTGAGAAATTCCCGATTGGATCGTCATAAGTGCGGGCAATTGATATTTAAACCATTGATACCAACCGCTTTCGAGTTCGCGTTTGATCCGCAAACTGTCATCGCTCAGACTTTCGCGGTCTATGTCAATCACTATCGTCGCACTCGGAATGTCCAGAAGTTCGGCTAAAATTACGCCCGTCTGACCGTAACTCGCATCATCCGACTGCAAACCGGCAAAGATCAGTTCCGCGTTTTCATCCCGAATCGCATCGGCAATAGTTTCCGCGATCTGATACGGCGACAACTCGTTTTCATCTTCGACAATAATGTGAATTCCCCGATCAGCTCCGCGTGCAAGTCCGTCTTTAATAACGCTTTTTGCCGACGCTTTGCCGAGTGTGCAAATTACCACTTCGCCTTCGCCCTTCGCTTCTTTCATCCGCAAGGCTTCTTCCAAAGCGTAACCGTCCGATTCATTCGTCTGCTGTGAAACATCCGATTCGTCTATCCATTTCTCGTCGCCGCGAATACGCAAAACCGCATCTTTATTCGCAACCTGTTTCATTAAAACTATAATTTTCATAAATTTTTATAAATTTTCTTGTTAAAGATTTTATTAAACTCCAATATCCGCTAATAAACTTTTCAGATTTTCAAGCAACTCTTCTTTTGAATATCCTTGTGTTTCATAATCCGGATAATCATTTAGAAAACCGTTGAAAAACTCGCCATCCTGACGGAATGTATAATTTAATTTTCTCATATTATTATACGCAAAATCGGTTAAAAGGTGCGTTATTAAACTTATTAAGTTGCTGATAAATAAGCACTTGTCTCACTGCCGACTGCACCTGCCTACTGCTTCTGCGTATTATCTCTCTAATTATTGTAAAACTTTGGCAAAGATAATTCCAACCTATAAAATGAATGGTCATTCATTTTACTGTCAAAATTAAGGCGTTTCGATTTTCTATAAAATGAAACGCCGAAAAAGTTTTTATTCACCGGTCAAAATCGCTTGCAGAAATTCCCCGTTTTCAGGATTGAACAATCGAAACGAATTTCCCGTATCAACAACTTCCAAACTCATAAGCGGCGAAAGAACACGACCATTTTCAACATTTACTGCGATCAAACGATCTTCATTTTTTTGAAATGCCATCAGCGGTGAAGGCAATAATGAACGCTCCGGATCAAGCAGATAATATTCTTCAACTCCTAATCTTGAATAATCCAGATACTTTTTCCCCAAATCATTTTCCACAGTATTTTCCGAAGCTATTTCAAAAACGACCTGCGGAAATCTGTTTTCTTCTTCCCAAACCTTAAATGTTTTCCGCAATTTATTTTCAACACCGAAACAAACAAAAACATCTGGAGCAAGCCATTTTCGGGCATTGCCTTCATCAAAATAAACCATCATATTCGCAGCAGTCAAAACATCTTCGCGTGAAACGAAAAAATTTTCCAGCAGAGTGAAAAATAAAGCTGTTAGTTTAAAGTGTATTGCAGTTTCGCCCACTTCATCTTCAATTTGCGGCGGGTAATAAACATCTTCTCCGGCAATCGTTTCGGGATAGCTTACCGAAGCAGAAATTTTTTCGTGGTCTGTTAAGGTTTGAGTATTCATAACGCTTTACTCATTATACCGTTTAAATATTAAACACGCATTTGTGCCGCCGAAGCCGAAACTGTTTGACAGAACATAATCAACTTCCGATTTTCGGGCTTCATTCGGAATATAATCGAGATCGCATTCGGGATCGGGATTCTCGTAATTTATCGTCGGCGGCAGCACATTTTCTTCCAGTGCTTTCACCGCAAAAACCGCTTCGATTCCGCCCGCCGCACCGAGTGCGTGTCCGGTCATAGATTTTGTCGAACTGACCGCTAATTTGTAGGCGTGTTCGCCAAAACAATCCTTGATCGCTTTGGTTTCAAATTTATCGTTATAAGGTGTTGATGTTCCATGAGCGTTAATATAGCCGATGTCTTCGGGTTGAATTCCGGCATCACTAATCGCTTTTTGCATCACGCGGCGGGGTCCCGAACCTGTTTCATCCGGTGCTGTAACGTGAAAGGCATCGCTCGTCATTCCGTAACCGACGATTTCCGCGTAAATTTTTGCACCGCGAGCTTTGGCGTGTTCGAGTTCTTCGAGAATTAAAATTCCCGCACCTTCGCCCATCACAAAGCCGTCGCGTTCAGCATCGAATGGACGCGATGCCTCTTTCGGTTCATCATTTCTCGTTGACAAAGCCCGCATTGAAGCAAATCCCGCCACCGACATCGGCGTTATCGCACTTTCCGCACCGCCGCAGATCATAACGTCCGCATCGCCGCGTTCGATGATTCTAAAACTGTCGCCGATGGCGTGTGAACCCGCCGAACAAGCCGTTGCCGTCGCTGAATTCGGTCCTTTTGCACCGTGGCGGATCGAAACATTTCCCGAAGCGAGATTAACTATTGCCGAAACGATAAAGAACGGCGAAACTCTGCCCGGTCCCGACTCAAGTAATTTTTCATGTTCGCGTTCAATTGCCCAAAAATCTCCGATGCCCGAACTGATATACGTTCCCACCATTTCGGCATTTGAATCGTCAATAACCAATCCGCTGTCTTTAATGGCTTCATCCGATGCGACGATGGCAAAATGCGTGAACGCCCCCATCCGCCGTGATTCTTTTTTGTCCAAAAAATCCTGCACATCAAAATCCTTGACCTCGCAGGCAAATTTGACACTATAATCTTCGGTATCGAATTTTTTAATATAGTCCGCACCGTTTTCACCCTTTAAGATTGATGCCCAAGTTGTCGGCACATCATTCCCCAAAGCCGTAACCAATCCGAGACCTGTAACTACTACACGACGTTTCATAAATTAAATAATGGATAATGGATAACGGAAAATGGATAATAAAAACAAATCTTAATTATCCGTTTTCCATTATCCATTATCAGTTAATTTTGGTTCTGTTCAACGTAAGCATAAGCATCTTTTACACCTTGGATTTTCTCGGCATCTTCATCGGGAATTTCGATGTCGAATTCCTCTTCAAAACGCATAACGAGTTCAACCAAGTCTAAAGAATCCGCACCTAAATCTTCAATAAAACGTGCGTTTTCCGTAACTTCCGCTTCATCAACACCTAATTCGTCAACAATAATCTGTTTAATTTTTTCTTGAACTTCTGACATATATTCTCCTGTTTTCTTTAATTATTTATAATTTATAAATTGCTTTTCGTATCACTTAAACTTTTGGAATCTTCAACATTAAAAACGCGAACATCGCTATTTATCTGCTTAACCAACCCCGATAAAACTTTTCCCGCACCAACCTCGACAAATGTATCAACGCCATTTTCTATCAGATACCTCACCGATTGCAACCAGCGAACCGAAGTAGAAACTTGCTCGATCAAAGCCTTTGCTACATTTTCGCCCTTTTTATTTTCTTTTGCGGAAACATTTTCAATAATCGGAAATTTCAAATCTTTAAATGCGATGTCCTTTAAATAGACTTTTAATTTTTCCTGTGCAGGCTTCATCAAACCGCAATGAAAAGGTGCGGAAACATTAAGCATAACTATTTTTCTTGCACCGTTTTCTTTCAAAATATCACAGGCTTTTTCAACTGCAATTTTGTGTCCGGCAATGACGGTCTGCTTCGGCGAATTGATATTTGCGGGCATACAAATTTGCCGATCCGCCGCTTTGTTGCAGGCATCTTCAACCGTTTTCAGATCCGCACCTAAAATAGCCGCCATCGCACCAATGCCGACCGCAACCGATTCCTGCATATAAGTCCCGCGTTCCCGAACGGTTTTTACAGCATCTTCCAAACTTATCGAACCCGCCGCAACAAGTGCCGAATATTCGCCTAAACTATGTCCGGCTACATAATCGGGTTTAGGAAATCCTTCTTCTTCCATCGCCCGAAAAGCGGCAATCGAAGTCGTCAAAATCGCAGGCTGTGTGATAGCCGTCAAAGCCAAATCCGATTCTTTACCTTCAAAACACATTTTTGAAAGTTTGAAGTCAAGTGCTTCATCAGCGACCTCAAAGACCTCTTCGGCGGATGGAAAATTATCGTATAAATCTTTTCCCATTCCAACCTTTTGCGAACCCTGTCCCGGAAATATGTATGCAAGTTTTCCCATTAAATATTTATACTAACCTTTTCGACTTCAAAAAATTCTTCGTGCAAATGGTCAAAATCATTGTCCGTTGTTAAAAGCGTCGCTTCCAGAACCGAAGCCGTCGCCGCAATCCACAAATCGTTTTTGCCCATATTTCTCGCCGTAAAATTTGAAACTCTATTGTTTAATCTGCCTTGACTAAAAGCATCAATTTCGGCGTATTCATTCAAAATATCTGTGGAATTTATGTCAATTACAAGAACTTCTTTCACTAATTTATCTAAATCTTCGAGTTTTCTTTTGCCCCAATTATTTTGAATTGCCAAAGATTTCAACTCGCCGTAACTCACAACCGAAATGCTCGGAGAAAATTCCTTTTTCAGCGGCGTAAACTTCTTATCAATAAATTCTGTAACCTCATTATCCCTTATATAAATTACGAGAATATTTGTATCAAGTAAATAAATCATCTGCCAATATCAGCAATCAATTGCTCAAGCGGTTCTTGAATATTCATATCTTTGATAAGTCTGTCAAACTCTTCGCGGTCAACTCCTTTCCAATTTTGCTCTTTTATTATTTCATTAATGTCGGTTTTTTTTCGCATCGGCTTCCCCAATTCTTTGAGTTTTTCCAACTGTTTTTTATTCGGACGCTTTTCGAGATTTTCAAGAGTGTTTTCAATTTCACGCAGCAATATTTCATCGTCAAATTTTTTGACTTTGACAATAATATTTTTCTTAATTTTTTCTAAAGTTTCAGTTGCCATATTCTAAAATCTAACAAGCGTCCCGCCCCAGGTTGCTCCGCCGCCGAATGCGGTCATTAGAACCAGATCACCCTCGACGATTTTACCTTCTTTTAAGCATTCGTCCAAAGCGATCGGAATCGAAGCGGACGAAGTATTGCCGTGTTCGGCGATATTTGAATAAACTTTTTCTGCGGGAACTTTCAGGCGTGATGCGACGGCATCGGTGATACGCTGATTTGCCTGATGCGGAATGACCATTTTCAGATCGTCAATTTTGTAACCCGCTTTGTCCATCATTTCCTTGGAAATTTTCGCCATTGAACGCACGGCGACCTTGAAAAGTTCGTTGCCTTTCATTTTAAAAAAATTGTCGTGATTATCAATCGTTTCGTGTGTAAGACCGAGTTTTGTTCCGCCGCCGGGTGCATAAAGCTGTTCTTCATAACGCCCGTCGGAAAGTATTTTTGTGGCGAGAATTCCCTTGTCATCAGCAACCGGACCGAGAACCGCCGCACCCGCACCGTCGCCGAAAATCACACAGGTCGAGCGATCCGTGTAATCAACATATTTCGTTAAAACTTCCGCACCGATGACGAGAGCATTTTTTATCTGCCCGACGCGAATCATTGATTCGACCATCGTGATTCCATACAAAAATCCCGAACACGCCGCAAAAACATCCATTCCCGCCGCATTCGTCGCTCCGAGTTCTTTCTGAATTAAACAGCCTGTCGAGGGTAAAATTTGATCGGGCGAAGTCGTTGCACAGATGATTATTTCAATATCGGTCGGTTTCAACTTTGCACTTTCTAATGCTTTTTTGGCAGCACTTACCCCGAACTGCGATGTATATTCATCATCTGCGGCTTTATGACGTTGCTTAATTCCGGTTCGCGTGGTGATCCACTCGTCCGATGTATCAACCATTTTCTCCAAATCGGCATTCGTCAAAACGCCTTTAGGATAATCGTGTCCCGTGCCTAAAATTCCTGCGTTCATAAAATGTTGATTTTCAGTAAAAGTAATTTTTTACTTTTTACTTTTTACTTTTTTACTTTTTACTTTAAATCTCTTCTTTAACGTCAAGAATTTTACGACCTTTATACATTCCTGTTTTTGGGTCAATTCGGTGCGGTTGTGTCGGTTCGCCCGTTTCTTTGTCGAAATAGAATTTCGGTATCTTTAGAAAATCGTGTGAACGGCGTTTGCGTGTTCTCGATTTTGAATGTCTTCGTTTTGGATTTGGCATTTTTAACTCCTTCTAACTTAAAAATGTAAAGTTAAAATTCAAAATAGAACTTTATTCTTGCATTTTTAATTATCAATTTTTAATTTTAATTCCTTTAGTGCTGACCAACGCGGATCAACTTCATTTTCATTACATTTACAACCTGTCGAATTAAGATTTGCACCGCATTTTTCGCATAAACCCTGACAATCTGTTTTGCACAAAACCTGCGTCGGTAAGGCAAGTGCGATCTGCTCGCCTGCAATTCTTTTTAAATCTATTTTGTCGCCTTCGAAGATCGAAATTTCCAACTCTTCTTTTTCAAGTTCGTATTCTTCTTCCTTTGTATAATCTTCAGCCAAAATATAGGCATTTTTGAAGGAAAATTTTAACTTTTGCGGAATAAGTTTTAAGCAGCGATGGCAGTTTAACTCAACTTCCGTTTCAATTTCACCGTCAACCACCGTCCGCAAATCGCTGTTCGCAACTTTTCCCTTAAAAAAGGTTTTACCCGAAACCTTCGCAAATTCGCTCTCTAAATCAATCTCATCCGGCTCGAATTTCAAATCGAAATCCCTGCCCGAATTCTGTATTTTTGCAACTTCAACAATCATCTAATAAATTTATCAATACAGTTTCAAATAGCGTAAAACGCAAAGTTTATTATTATACCCTTTTGCAAAACCGTGTCAAACAACAAACTCCGTAAAATCAGCTTTTCACGCCGCTTCCGATCGCTTCATCCAAACTTTTAAAACCTTTATCCTTCAACAAGTTAGCCAATCCGAAATTCACCTCTCTCGCAAACGAAACGCCTTGATAAACAAATCCCGTATAAGCCTGTAAAAGACTTGCTCCCGAAGCGATTTTGTTAAAAGCATCTTCCGCCGTAAAAATTCCGCCGACTCCGATTATCGGCAGATTTCCTTTTGAATACTTATAGATTTGCCCTATAACTTCGTTTGAACGCTCCGCCACGGGCTTTCCGCTCAAACCTCCGTTACCGATCTTCCCGATCTTTGCAGAATCCGTCTTCAATCCACTTCTATTAATCGTCGTATTCGTCGCAATTATTCCCGAAATCTCCAAACGCAAAGCAATATCCACAATCGCTTCGATCTCGCCTTCGTCCAGATCGGGAGCGATTTTCACAAGCAGAGGTTTAGGATTTTCTCTTCCCGCCTCAACATTTCGCTTCTGCAAAGTCCCCAATAATTCTTCCAAATTCTCCGCCTTTTGCAATTCACGCAAATTCGGGGTGTTCGGGCTGGAAACATTAACTGCAATATAATCCGCGACATCAAACGCCAGATCAAAACTTTTCACATAATTTTCAATCGCCGCATCATTCGGAACATTTTTGTTTTTTCCGATGTTCACACCCAAAACACATTTCGGATTCAACTTTTTCAAACGCTCACAAACTTCCGGCGTTCCACGATTGTTAAAACCCAGACGATTTATCAACGCTTTATCTTCCGGCAGACGAAACATACGCGGCAGTTCATTTCCGCTCTGCGGTTCAAATGTAACCGTTCCGACTTCGACAAATCCGAAGCCGAGCGAATCAAGTTGATTGACAACAAAGCCATTTTTATCAAAACCCGCCGCAATACCGAGCGGATTTTTAAAGTTTAACCCAAACCGTTCCAATTCCCCGAACTCTTCACAAGCAAATTTTTTGTAAGCCAAATTCTGTGCAAACTCCGAAGACAATCCGTGCTTGAGCAAATTGATACCGAAATTATGAGCCTTTTCCGATTCAAATCGAAAAAGTAACCGGCGGATTATGTTTTGGTATATGGACATAAGAAATGTTTTTTGAAGATTTTATATTTTTGCAAAGTCTTTTGTCATTTGCCGTTTTCAACTTGTATGTTAAGCCCTCTGCTTGTTATGATTTCGTCAATATATGGCAGACAAAACAAAGTTTATTGAAAAGAAAATAATTATGGATAGTGCGAGGATGAATCGTGCTATGTCGCGGCTTGCATCCGAGATTGTTGAAGAAAATCAAGGGGCGGAAAATCTGTATTTGGTCGGAATCAGACGACGCGGTGTTCCGCTGGCGGAAATTCTGGTTGAAAAGATAGAGGAAATCGAAGGCGTAAAACCGATCTTCGGAATCATAGATATAACGCTTTACCGCGACGATCTTTCTACCGTCGGGGCAAATCCGATTGTCAACAAAACCGAATTGGATGTTGATATTGATGGCAAAAATATTATTCTGGTTGATGATGTCCTCTATACCGGCAGAACGATTCGTGCCGCTTTAGACCAACTGATGGATTTCGGCAGACCGAAAAAAGTCCAGCTTGCCGTCCTTATTGATCGCGGCAAAAGCCATCGGGAGTTACCGATCCACGCCGATTATGTCGGCAAAGAAGTGCAGACTTCAAGCGACGAAATAATTAAAGTGATGCTCAAAGAATTCGACGACAGAGAAGGTGTTGGTATTTATACTTTACCCGATGAAACTCAATAAATGGCAAAAGATGCTTATCACGAAAATGTTAAGAATGCACTAATAAAAGACGGTTGGGAAATTACGCACGATCCGTTTGTGTTGAAATATAAAGATTTGACAGTTTTTGCGGATTTGGGTGCGGAAAAAACTTTTGTTGAAAATGTAATTGAGAGTAAAATCATAGTTGAGATAAAAGTTTTCGGCGGGAAATCGAAAACGACTGAATTTGAAAAAGCAAAAGGTCAGTATGATTTATATCAATTTGCAATGCGAAAAAATCAGATTGACAGAATTTTGTTTTTGGCAATTTCAACCGAAATTTATGAAAGTGTCTTTTTGCGACCTTCGATCAAAGAAATTGTTGCTGAAGAAAAAATAAATCTTTTGGTTTTCGATGTTGGAAAAGAGGAGATTATAAAATGGATAAATTGGCAAAATATCGAAACATAATTAAAAGCATTGTCAAAAAATACGGCAAATTCCAATCAAGCATCGGCAATGTCGAAACTTATGCAGTTTGCGACGAACAAAATGACAATTATTTAGTCGTTGATGTCGGCTGGTTGGCATTCGGCAGACAACACGCAATGCCGATCCACATAAGAATTAAAGATGAGCAGGTTTGGGTTGAATGGGACGGAACGGATCAGGAAATTGTTCAACAGTTAATTGATAACGGAATTCCCGAAGATGATATAGTTTTGGGTTGGCAAAAACCCGTTGAATTCAGCGAGAAGGATTTGATTGCCGCTTGAGAGTTTAATTTTTTAGCAAGGTTTCGATGCCTTGCTTTTTTTACAGGCGGAAACCCGCACATCAGTAAGGGTGTTTCAATTATGGAAAAACCATTTCATCGCAGGGATTTACTTGGAATCAGAGATTTATCCGCCGAAGAAATCATCGGAATTTTGAACACGGCGGAAAATTTTCGTGAAGTTTCCGAGCGTGAAATTAAAAAAGTCCCGACTCTTCGCGGTAAAACGATTATCAATCTATTTTTCGAGGCTTCGACACGCACACGCACGTCTTTTGAACTCGCGGCAAAAAGACTTTCCGCCGATGCGGTCAATGTCAGCATTTCAACTTCGAGTGTTTCCAAAGGCGAAACGCTGATTGATACGGCTTTAACGCTCGATGCAATGTCGCCGGACTGCATCGTGGTTCGTCATTCATCCGCCGGAGTTCCGCATCAACTTGCCAAAATCAGCCGTGCAGCGATTGTCAATGCCGGCGATGGGACAAATGAACATCCGACCCAAGCTCTGCTCGATGCAATGACGATTCGTGAACAGAAAAAAGAAATCAGCGGATTAAAAGTTGCGATTCTCGGCGATATTCTGCATTCGAGAGTCGCACGTTCAAATATTCAATTATTGACCAAACTCGGTGCGACGGTGCGAGTCGCCGGACCGAAAACTCTTGTTCCGAATGCTTTCGAGTATCTTGTCGAAGAAGGTTTGACCGTTACGCCAAACATCGAAGAAGCTATCGAAGGAACGGATGTCGTGATGATCTTGCGAATCCAAAAGGAACGTCAGGATTCTGCGTTTTTCCCGACTTTAAGCGAATACGCAATTCATTACGGTTTAACCCAAGAACGCCTCGCACTCGCCAAAAAAGATGCGATTGTCCTGCATCCGGGACCGATGAATCGCGGCATCGAGATCGCTTCCGACGTTGCCGACAGTTCCCGTTCACAGATTTTAGATCAGGTAAAATATGGAGTTGCCGTCCGAATGGCAGTTTTATATCTGGCGACGGGTGGAAGAGCGGTTGAGTAAGCACCTGAGAAATAGTTAGTAAGTATTATGAAAATTGTAAATCTTTTAATTCCAATACCTATGTAACTTTCCGAAACACTGTAACTTTCTGTCAACTTCTTAAATTAACATCAGTTCGAGATAAGAAAAGATATTTAAACTATTGTTATTCTTACCTTTGCGTCCCTTTGCGTCTTTTTCTTAGCGAACTTTGCGGTAAAAAAAGAAGGATTTAACCGCAAAGAACGCAAAGAGCATCGCAAAGTTCGCTAAGAATCACTAAACATCAGCTAATACCATTTACCATAATAAATTATGCAATAGCGTTTTGATAACCTCAACTTACTGAGTAGTTTGCCGATTGATAAATGATAAATGATCAATGGTAAATGGTATAAGTCTTCATTATGCAATAACTTTTATATCGAACTCACGTTAAATTAAAACAAAAAACCGTCATTCATAATTCTCCGGCGATAGTCCGACTCGCTTCATTAATTCAATAAACCTTGGGTCTTTACGCAAGCCGTCGAAATGTGGCTCAACACCCAAAAACTGTAACTGAGAATCGTGTTCTGCGTAGCCTTTCTCAAGTGATGCAATTGCCTTATCATTTTCGCCCAACCCAATGTAAAGCATAGATAACTCAACAGGCGAAACATATTCCCTGCCGGTTTCCAAGTCCTTGAGAATCGCTCCGGCTTCACGCATTTGTCCTGTTTTGGCGAATGCAAAACCGAGATAGCATTTAACTCCCGTATGTTTCCCTCCGAGAACTTTCAGCACCTTTTTATAATAATTAATAGCTTCTTTGTAATCTCTTCTCGCTGCCGCCATAAAACCAAAACCATATAAAATCCCAACATTTTTCGGGTTCAATTCTCGCCCATTTTCATATTGCACTTCAGCCAGCTCATATTGCCGTGCAAAATAGTAAATAATTCCGGTATCCGGGTAAATATGCTGCCTGAGCGGGTCGAGTTCTCTTGTCTTTTTGATAAAAGTTATGGCTTCTTCGTGTCTTCCCTGTGTGCTGAGAAAGAAAGCGTAAGCTCCATAGACAGATGCAAGATTCGGGTTCAACTCAATCGCCCGTTTATATTCCCGCTCGGCTTCCGACCAATTCCATTCTGTTGTTTTAATTCTCGCCAGCGTGTAATGAACCTCAGCGAGATTCTCATTGAGTTCCAAAGCCCTTTGTGCCGCAGCTTTGGCTTTTGGCAAAGCTTCCTTTGGATTTAGAAAACTATTAACCCTCAGATAAACGTAAGTGTCTGCTATGGCGGCATAAGCGTTTGCATAATTTGGATCAACCGCTAGTGCCTGATTATAATATTCTAACGCTTTTCTTGAATTTTCATCTCCGCTTTTTGCCTGATAGAATCGTCCTTTGAGCAGCAGATCATAAGCCTTTGGATTTATTTTTTTACTTTTAACAAGTTTTTGCTGTTCGGCGTTTGTCAGATGAAGCTGCATTCGGTCGGCAATTTTCTGCGAAATTTCTGTTTCCAAATTCAAAACGTCCGCCATCTTGCGGTCAAACTGTTCTCCCCAAATCTTCGTTTTATCTTTTGAATTGATCATTTCGGCAATAACCTGAAAAGTATCTCCGCGTTGCAGTATGCGACCGCGTAAAATAAATTTCACACCTAAAGTATCGGCAATCTCTTCGGGCTGGACATCTTTTCCTTTGTATTGAAATGTCGAATTGCTTGCGATGACCTTCAAATCCGCCAATTGCGAAAGCGAGTTGATAATGGATTCGCTGATGCCGTCCGAAAGGTATTCCATATTCGGATCGCCGGTTTCGTTAATAAACGGCATCACGGCAACGGAATTATCTGTTTGGGGATTTGTCATAGAATAAAAATATACGCCGATTGCCAATGCAGCAATAAACGACGCAAAAACTCCGATTGATAAAAATTTGTGTTTTCCGGCTTTGGTAAAAACGTATTCAGCACTCGAAACATTTGAATTTGTTTGGTCGTTTGAAAACCTGTCGGAATTAGTCGGCAAATAATTAGGAGATGAATTCCTTGATTCATTCGGCGATGTTATGTGTTTTTTTGTTGAAACGGAATTATCGTTTGTAAATTCATTTTCAACCGCGAAATCTTTTTGTAAATTATTTATGTCGTGCAGAAAATCCTGAGCCGTTTGATAACGCTTGTCTGCATCTTTTTCCAAAGCCTTTGAAATGATTTTTTTTAACTCTATTGGAACATTTTCGCCGAGCGGTTCAAATTCATTTTCCAATATCGCATCAACTTTTTCTTTAGCGGTTTTGCCGTCAAAAGGTTTTTGTCCCGAAACCATTTCATACAGAACAACTCCGATACTCCAAACATCGCTTCGTTTATCAATGAGTTCAACCCGTGCCTGTTCGGGCGACATATATGCTATCGTTCCCATCATCAAACCCGGAGAAGTTAATTGCTGATTTGAATTTTTCGGATTTAATTTACTTTTATCTAACGAATTATCTTTTGAATTTTTTTCAAAATCAGTTCCCGCAAGTTTTGCCAAACCGAAATCTAAAACTTTGACCAATTTATCCTCACGCAAAATTATGTTTTCCGGTTTGATATCCCGATGAATAATTCCGGCTGTGTGAGCGGCGTGAACAGCCGTTGCGACTTGTAAAATTATGGCGAGTGTTTCATTGAGTGTCAGAGAACTTTCGCTCATAATCTTTCGCAAAGTCTTGCCATCTATATATTCCGTAGCGATGAATTGAATATTGTCTGTTTCGCCGATTTC
Organism: Pyrinomonadaceae bacterium; assembly: GCA_041744535.1. Lineage (GTDB taxonomy): Bacteria > Acidobacteriota > Blastocatellia > Pyrinomonadales > Pyrinomonadaceae > Aridibacter. Next base: position 7,809 of record JBGTKR010000303.1, on the reverse strand, counting down.
ATAAACGGTAATAATATTCGGATGATTGAGCAAAGATGCCGTTTTAGCTTCCCGCAGGAAACGACGCAGTTGGTCGGGCAGTTGAGCAATTTCAGGTTTTATGAATTTTATGGCGGCATAGCGTTCAAGCTTTAAATCTTCCGCAATAAAAACATCGCCCATTCCGCCCGTTCCGATATGTGAAAGAATCTTGTAATGCCCTATTTCCTTGTCAATAATATCCGAATGCTCGTTGTGAGAAAATATCTCTGCCGCAACATCCATCGGCGGTGAGTCTATTATACTTGAGGATTTTTCTGCAAAAGAAAGTAAGGACTCAACTTCACGCAGCAGTTCAAGATCATCGCCGCAAGCATCCGCCAAAAAAGATGAGCGTTTTTCCAAGGGAATATCCAGCACATCGTGATATATCTCCTCGATTTTTAATAATCTTTCTTGGTTCATCTTTTTTCAATTGCAAATTATGTTTTCCGGTCTGATAATTCCCGCAACAACCAAGAACGTGCAAATTGCCAATCTCTGATGATCGTTTTGCTGGAAACATTCAAAACTTCCGCCATTTCCTCGTTGCTCAAACCGCCGAAATATTTGAGTTCGACAACACGGCTTTTTCTTTCATGTAATTCGGAAAGTCTGTTCAAGGCTTCATCGAGTTCGATAAGTCCGACGGCACGTTCGTTGGAAACTATAATAGATTCATCAAATTCAACCTTTTTAACATCACCGCCGCGTTTCAAATATCTGCGGTTACGCAAATAATCAACCAAAATATGCCGCATCGCTTTTGAGGCGACACCGAAAAAATGTGTGCGGTTTTCCCAGTTTTGTTTTTCTTGTTTTACTAACTTTAGATATACCTCGTGAATCAAAGCGGTTGGCTGCAGCGTATTCCCGACATCTTTGCTGTGCATATAATGATTTGCCATTTTCCGCAGCTCTTCATAAACCAGCGGCATTAGCTGCTCCAAAGCCAATTCATCACCACTGCTCCATTCATTGAGCAATTCCGTAATTTCATCTGGTGTTTCGGATCTCATTGCTAATTGGTTAGTTAGTTCGGTTTTCATTTAATAACTGTGCATTAACAACTTTACAATTATTATCCAATGCTTGGCTTTTAGTCGGTGAAACCGACGATATATTTGTAGCCCGCGACGCAAGTCGTGGGAAGATTAGGACACCATTTCAAGCGGTTGAAAACCGCGATATACATTCGATATGTCGCCATTTTCAATGGCTTCAAACAAATTATTCATATTCCCCACGACTTGCGTCGTGGGCTACAAATATGCTGCCGTCTTCGACGGCTTAAACTCGATTTCGTTATTGCACACTTATTAAATGTAATCCGTATTAGTTCGGTTTTATTATAACAGAACTATATCTATAGACGCTTAATATCGAGGTTTTTGCAGGATTATTTATTTTCTCCTGACGATTCATAAAAATTAATGTCTGTTTTCGAGAGCCGTTCTCGTTTAAATAATTAGAAGGAAAAAATTTTGGACGAAATAAAAATATATCCCCGTCCCCAAACTGTAGGAGAAAAGAAAATGTTAAACACAAAAATAACACTATTGACAATCATATTATTTGTTTCGAGTTTGACCATATTTGGTCAGTCCAACACAAGAAAAAACATAGCAAAATTAACAAACCATAATGCTGCTGAATTTACTTATGAATCGCTAGCTGTTAAAAATTACGAATTTCGGACGTTTATTTCCAGCGGCTTAATTGCAGGTAAAATTGAAGTAAGCGACACCAGTTGGAAAACGTCAGGCACTAATCCAAGCGGATGGAATACAACGAGTTTTAACGATGCAAGTTGGTCGCAATCTTTTGAACAAGGTGTTTATGGCATAAGCCCTTGGAATCAGACTGCTGCATTTCCGACCGGAACAACAGCTAAATGGATTTGGTCAACAAACACTTTTACTAATTTTACAAACAATACCACTGTGTATTTTCGTAAAACATTTACTCCGAATGTAAGTTCAGCCGAGATGAAGATCACTGCTGACGACAGTTTTACGGCTTATCTAAACGGTGTTCAGGTTGCAGCCAGTAATAATTGGACACAATCTCAAGACGTAACATTAAAATTAAATGTCGGAGTGGAAAATGTGATCGCCGTAGAAGCAACAAATGGCGGTGGTCAGGCTGGCGTATTGGCACATATAGAATTTGCAGCTTTTGCAACTCCGCCGCCGGTTAATCCGGCGATTGAAAATGCTTATTGGAATGCAGTCCAGGCAGGTGACACTTTAGCTGATTATCAAAGTTATCTAAGCAAATATCCGAATGGAAAATACGAAGCGATTGCCGAATTACGGATTAAGCAAATAAATCGTTTTAACCCGCCGAAACCAAGTCCTTCGCCGTCAACGGCAGTTATTACGCCTGATGTGATTTTTCTAAATAAATGGGCGGTTGAAGTGAAAAAACTTCTGCCTTTGCCGATCGGTGATGTTCTTCTCAATGACGCTGAGCCGAATTGTAAATTTGGCTGCATCGGCAATAAAACTTCTCATTTTCTTCCGTATCTTTCAATTTCCGCGACAACACCAAAACTTGCCGTGCCGGGCGTTACAAAAGCACAAATCGAGCCATCGCTAAAATCCACTTTAGCGGCAAGATATTGCTCCGAAGGTGCAGATAAGCAAAATATCGCGGTTGAAGTTCTGATCGAAGATATGAACAAAACTTTTATCGGAAACTTTTTTATAAATCCGGGTGATTGCACAGCAATAGTTCTTCCAAATCCGTTTCCGTCATCAACACCAAATAATTCAACGGTTGGAACATCAAAGGCAGAAGAAGCATATTGGAACGCGGTCAAAAGCAGTAAAAATGTGAGCGATCTGCAAGGTTATATTATTACCTATCCAACAGGCGAATATGTCCCGCTTGCAAAATTATTTATCCGTCGTCTTGATCCCGTAACTCCTAATCCGAATCCAACACCAATAGTAAACCCAAGTCCGAATCCAAATCCAAATGTGAACACCGGAACGACGAATATTATTGAAGAACAGTTTTGGAATGAGGTTAAAAACAGTAAGGATGCGAATGATTTTCAAAGCTATTTGGATGAGTATCCAAGCGGAAAATATACCGGGATAGCACGACTTGAAAAAGGTCGTATAGACAGAAGAAATAAACAACTGACCGGCGGCGTAAATCCGACTCCAACTTCGACACCGAGAGCAACGCCAACACCGAGAGCAACGCCAAATAAACCAAGTGCGGGTCAGCAAATGTTGGCAAATGCTGTTTTTGGCAGCATCAACGAAATGATCCCATTTAGTAAATACTGGATTTTAACGGAAAATGACGACCTTGAAGGTAAGTCTATTATTTCCAGTGAAATTGCCAAAGTATTTCCAAAACTTTCCTCTGCAAGTCGTATAGATGATGCTGAGGTCTTCATACTTTTCGTTCTTACCGATCAAGCCACGGGCAACACCATTCCAAGCAATGCCGATACAACGGGGCAAAGCCAACTCGGCGATTTCATTGTTTTCACTTCCGATAGATCAACTACCGCAGTTCCGACTATGCGAATCCTGTTTAAGACCCGGAAAACGCGATTTTTCTCAAATGCGAATTTCACATTTAACCGCCATCCCGCGACAAATGCGACAAGGGAATTTATGAAGGAATTACAGAAAATCAACTATTAAAAATTCATTTGGGAAAGGAGAAAAAATTATGAAAAAGCTAAATAAATTAATACTATTCGCAGCCATCGCATTGATGCTCGCATCTGCCGATTTCACGGCGGTTTCAGCCCAACAAACAGTCGAAGATCAATATTGGAATGCCGTCAAAGACAGTAAAAACGCCGATGATTTCAAAAGTTATCTGCAAGAATATCCGAACGGAAAATATGCGGCAATTGCCCGTCTTAAAACAGGACAAAATACTGCTTCAAACTCGTTTCTGTCATTTAAGGTATCAACTGCAATGACCAACGAGGCATTTATGGAACGCTGGGAAAATGAAATGAGGACGCAATTACCTGTAAAGATCGGAGATTATGAAATCTTTCGTGCAAATGCACCTAATAAGGTTGAAAATTATTTTTACACAGAAGCACGTATGCCGCGATCGGGTTCTCGATCCAACATAAGAAACCAAGCCGCATCATTAAAAGCCGACTTGGTTTCCGACTATTGCAAATCCGAGGCATCTCAAAGAAAAATTACAGTTGTTCTTAATTTCAGGGACAATACAACCACCTCTTTCAGCGATAATTTAAACCCAAATGATTGTTCTGCAAATACCGGACAAGGAAACAATGCGAATCAAGCGATTGTTCCGGTTTCAATGGAATTGAGTTTGCAGTCAGGCATCCAGGCAGGTGCAAATGGTCAAAACAGAATCCCGATCAATCGCAATGATCCTGCTGCTGTTCAGGGTTTACTCTCAAATCCGGCAATTTATGTTGATGTAACTTTTAGTGACGGAACAAAGATCGGACCACACGACTACCAAAAAAAATTCGCCGACAACCTGATCTTTGATGATGTCAGCGGTGATCCGAATGATCTGATCCAAGTCAGTTATTGGGATATTGACAGCAACAATCCGCAACGTGGAAAATACGCCGCCCAATTAGCTTCTACCGGAAAAGGAACAGGAACGGCTTATCTAAAAGTTTCTCTCAGAAATGCTCCAAATGTTACCGCATCAGTTCCGGTTACTGTCGTCAGCGGAAATACGACAACGGCAACACGGCAAACTGATGTGCAATATCTAAATAGCTGGGCTGCCGAAGTCAGAGTCGGCTTGCCTCAAAGCATAGGTGATTTTCAGCTTACCGACGCAATGTCGCAATGTCCGAACGGATGTCAGGAGCAACTCGATCCCGACGGCGGAAATGAACTCGCTTTGATATTCAAAACCCAGCGTTATACTGCCGGAATTAATAAAATTGAAGAAATAATTCCGGTTCTAAAACCGATTCTACTGCCGGAATACTGCAAACAGGTTGGAAATCAGAGAAATATCTCATTGGTAGTTTTTGTTCTTGATAAAAATGACAGACAGATCAATAACTTCTTTGTTAATCCGAAAGATTGTTCCGCAAATACCACTTCAAACACAAATCAAAATACGTCCAAACCGACTAATTCTGCACAACTAATCAATGCTGAGTTTCTTAATAAGTGGGCTGCCGAAGTCAGAGTCGGCTTGCCTGAATCTATTGCCGGTTATCAACTTAAAACAGCCTGGTCGAGATGTCCCGCCGGATGTCAGGAAAAAGATTCACCTGAATATTTATTGTTAAAGTTTGATACCGAAGGTGAACAACAATATGCGGGCATTGCCGACTTGAAAAAAGATTTGATGCCGTCTTTACTCCAAGTATATTGCAAAACTGAAGCCCCCCGCAGAAAAATTATGTTGGGAGTCTTTTTTGACAATAGAGGACAGCAAGCAGACTACAACAACTTTTGGGTGAACCCGGAAGATTGCTCTTCAAATTAATTTTAAAATTGAATAAAGAAAAGATAATCAAAAAGGTAAAAATTATGAAATTAAATTTAAAATACACAGTGTTTTCTGGAGCAGATTTATCAGTCCAATGCAGCCGTTTCCCGAAAAACCGCCAAAGGCGTTAATTTTGATGATTGGAAAAAACGTGCTGAACAGTTGTGGATTAAATCTCACCTCGATTAAGAAACTAACTAAACTGTGAGGAAAATATAAAATAATGAAACGAACAAACAAGGTGAAGAAAAGATTGGCAATAATGACAGTTTTGATGGCGGGAATAATACTTACAGCCTCAAATTCGACATTGGCACAGGGAAAATGTCCAGATACTCTGGGAGAAGATGCCTATAAAAAATGTTGGATAAAAGAAGCGAAAAGCGGCAATAAGAACCTGCACGGTGCAGATTTGGCTAACGCTGAATTACAAAATGTAGATTTGAGCAATGCGGATTTGACCAATGCTCAAATGGTCAATGCGGACTTTAGCGGGGCAAATTTTTCGGGAGCGAATTTAACTGATGCGAATTTAGGCGGCACGAATTTTACGGGAGCGAATTTTACCGGAGCGAATCTAACCAATGCGGGTTTTGCATCAACCAATCTGACCCAAGCGGATTTTACCGATGCGAATATGAATGGAACGAGTTTTTTGGGAGGAGCAAAAATTGGCGGCGCGAAGATAAGTCTTACCCGATTGCAGTGTAAAGTTACCACGCAAGGAGATGATCTTAATATCGAAGACTCTAACGGGAAAGTTTACGGGAGCTTAAAGAACGGGACAATCGTCTTTAAAAATGGAAATAATCAGCCTTGGGACAAGGGTAGAATAAGCGTTAATGAACTTCGGGGCGGCGAATTGGTTGATGTCGGTTTAGTTGATGGAAAATTTTTAACTTGTAACACGCCAACCAAAGTAACCGGCGATAAAACCATTCAATGCACGATTCGCACCAAAGGAGCAATGCTAAAGGCACGTTCGCTTAGCGGGAAAATCTTGTTCCAAATAGGAAACAATTCCGAAGTGTATGTCTTTGAAGAATCAAAAGACGGACGGGCGAAAGTCAGCGTATTTAATGATGATGATGAAAAATACAAGGGTTGGGTCTCTCGCAAATATTTGGTTTGCGAGGGAGATTAGCAACACCTTCAAATTTGTGATGATTCAAATTTAACGCTTAATAAAATAGAGAAAAAATTATCGTAGGAGAACAAAATGAAAAAAAACAAAATCTTGATCGCAGTAATTTTTTTAACTGGAATTATCGGGTTTGCGGCACAAAGCACAAATGCCCAAAGCTGTTATACATCGCGGGAAATTTTATACAAATTGGGACGAAATATTGACAGCGAAGAGAAAGAGCAAAAATATATTGAACTTAAAAAAGCTCAAAAAGAGTGTTGGGTAAAATTGGCGAAGAGCGGCGGCAAGTATTTGAACGGAGCGTATTTGGAGTCGGTCAATCTCGAAGGATTAAATCTGGTCGAAGTAGATTTGCAGGAAGCCAATCTGGTTGATGCAATTCTCAACAAAGCCGATTTAACAAAAGCCGATTTATCGTTTGCTGATTTGTTTCAAGCCTATCTGAACAACGCGATTTTAAACGGCGCAAACTTAAATCGGGCAAAGTTGGGTTCATCTCATTTGCAAGCGGCAAATCTGACGAATGCCGCTCTGACCGGCGCGGATTTGAACACGGCGGATTTGCGCGGCTCGATCTTGAAAGGTGCGGATTTAAGATGGGCAAAATTGGCAGATTCAAGTTTGCAATACGCGGATTTGACCGACGCAAATTTGATCGGAGCAGATTTGACCGGCGCGGATTTGACCAAAGCGACTGTAACAAACGCAACGATTTGCCGCGATAAAGGTGTTGATATAAAAGACTGGAAAGCCAGAGGCGGCAAAGTTGCCGACGAAAATCTGAAGACTTGCTACGAATAGAGCGAAAGTATTTTAAACACGAAGCAACACGAAGATTTCACGAAGTCTTTAAATAAATTGTTTTTCTTTCGTATCCGGTCGTGGTTTCCAAAATTTCTGAGGAATTATTATGCAAATAAATCAAATTTTTATAGTTTTAATGTTTTTGATTGTATTTTTTGCTGCGGGAAAAACTGAAGTTTCCGCCCAATGCAAAACTGCCGTCAGCATACTTAAAGAATATTCATTGATAAAGGATAAAGCTCAATTCGATATTTGGAGGGCGAATGCCGTTTCCGAAAGGGAATGCTGGTTGAAATTCATAAATACTCCGAACGGTAAATTAGTGAACTTGATCGGCACATACTTGCCCGAAGCAAATC
>JBGTKR010000302.1:0-6750 GCA_041744535.1 Pyrinomonadaceae bacterium | reverse complement strand
CGGGAATTTTCTGCTCGTTTTCATTCGTAAAATGTTGAAAAGCATTTTTTTCGAGTGCGTCATTCTCATCTGCATCTTCGGCATCAGCGGCAAGCATTTTTTCAACTTCAAGACGCAAATCTTTATTGCCGTTAAATTTTTCATCGAGAAAAATTTCGCGTTCAGCCAGCGAGATTTCAACAGCTTCGTTGAAAACCTGTTTTATTATTTTCCAGTTTTTTGGGGTCATTTATTTTAAGAAATTTACTTAAAATTCATTGTAGAGGCAATCCCTTGTGGTTGCCCAATGAGCCGAACGGCGAACAATCCGTGTAATATGCAAATTCTGAATTTATCGCGGTTGCTTTCGCCATTCGGCTCAAGGGCAGGGACAAGCCGCTGCCCTTACAATTTATTATCAAAATTTCGTTTTCAACCACGCTTTTGCGATACGCCATTCGCGTTTGACGGTTGAATCTGAAATTTCCAAAATCTCCGCTGTTTCCTCAATCGTTAAGCCGCCGAAAAATCTCAGTTCGACGATTCGTGCCTGTTTTTCGTCAAATTGAGATAACTCTTTTAATGCTTCATCCAATGCTACAAGATCAAAATCTCTTTGATTTGTATAACTGATCGCCTCATCAAGTGCAATTTTTGCTGCACCGTCGCCACGCTTTTTTGCATTTCGCTTGATCGCATAGTTTACCAGAATCCGCCGCATCATTTCGGACGCAATCGAGAAAAAATGCAGGCGATTTTTCCAGTCAACTTCGGTTTGCTCCAAAAGACGCAAATAGGCTTCGTGGACAAGGGCGGTTGCCTGCAATGTATGGTCATCGCGTTCGTTCCGCAATTGGCTTTCCGCAACCCGCCGCAATTCGTTGTAAACAATCGGCAAAAGTTCGTCGAGCGAATCCTTGTCGCCCGTCTGTGCTTTGCTCAAAAGTATTGTTATGTCGCCTTTGTTTGACATATTTTTTTCAGAGTTTTTTTCTCTTTGTATTTATAAGTGTGTTTATGCGGTTTTTGGTTACAAAAAAAATTCAGGAACTTTGACCCGATTATAGCAGATTTTTTGCGATTTATTTTGGAAGGAAGATTCTATTTAAAATAATTTGAGGAGATTTACAATGATTTACAATTCCCCGATTAAAAAAGCACATTTGATTTTTACCGTTTTCACGCTTTTGTTGTTTGCAGTTTCCGGCAATGCACAACAGATGACTTACGAAAAACTTGCCGATAACACGATTCAATATGTGAAGGCTTCGACCTTCGGCAAACCGAATGTCATCAAAAAAACGAATAAACTCGCACTTGCACAGGTTCGGGTTCATTTCAAATTCATAACGACCGAAGGAAATTACGAAAACAAAAAAAACACGGCAAAGGTCAGCGTTTATCTTGACGGGAAAATGACCGATCAGGATTTGCAGAATTTGACCGATGAATTTTACCGCATTCTCGAAAGAAAATTTGCGGCGGCGGGAATCGGTTCGGTTGATTGGCAGGCGATCAAAGCGACGGAATATTATGCAAATCGGGTTGAGGCGAATGAAAACAGAAAACTCGACGGCGATGTTAAAAGCGGTCAGGCGTGGGCTTCATTTACGGCGTTTGATGGTCATGTTTTTTACCGTTTCAATATCCTCGATCCGCTCAAAAGTGAATTACTGGCATTCGGCAAACAGAAAAAGATTTCCAAAATGAGCGAAGAAGTAGATGCGGAAATCGGTTTCTTTGATGCGATGGTTGATTTTACGGATATTAATCTGCAAACTGACATTAAAACGGTTTATGAAGATAAGCAGAAAAAAACCGTCGCCAATGCCTCGCAAAATATCACGGCTATTTTAAATGTTCCCGTTTCAAACGCTTTACTGCTTGACCGCAAAAACAATTTTGATTTTTATCGGAGCGACCTTCCCGTTTCGGTCAATCAGGGTTATTCGGGCAAACTCTATGAAAATGCAAATCTGGCTTCGCTCGGTATAAAAAGATTTTTCCAACCCAACGAGAGATTTACTTTTAACCCCGTAGTCGTTCCGGCAAATCGTGAAGAATATATCGCGGTGGCAAAAAAAGTTCTGGATGCCTACGCCGATCTGTTTGTTGAAAAAATGCGGCAGATTCGCGGTGATGAAAAGAAAAATGTCGCTAAGGAGTTTGCTCCGAAGGATGAAATCAACAAAATAGAAACGCAGAGCGTCGGTGATTTTAAGACAAAAGGAATGCTTTTTGAAAAAAACAGGGACTTTCAAAGTGCGATCAATGTTTACACCGAAGCAATCAAGGCATTTCCGAACGAAGCGAATTTTTACTTGAAACGGGCGGCGATGTATGACGCTGCGGGCAAATATAAGGAAGCCGAAGACGACAGCACAATGTTTATCAAATTAGAGCCGAAAAATCCGACCGGATATTACAATCGCGGAACGGCATATATCAGGCGGAAAAAAGACAAGGAAGCCTTAAAAGATTTGGAAATGGCTGTTAAATATGCCGACGGCAAGATTAATCCGAAATTTATGGCTTCGATCTTAACTAATCGCGGTATCGCCTATATTTTGAACAATAAAATTGACCAAGCCGAAAAGGATTTCAACGAAGCAATCCGCATCGCTCCGACATCGCCGGACGGCTATCGCGGGCGGGCGATATTTTATAAAGTAAAGGGCAGCACACAACTTGCTCAAGCCGACGAACTGAAAGCCGTCCAACTTTCGCGTGGACAATAAAATCTACGCACACTTGATTTTTTGTGATTTTCAATTTTGAAATCTTTAAATTACCTGATTCGTGCCGGAGCATTTTACAAACCAGGCGAAAAAAGAAAAAGAAAAAGCCGACGAACTAAAATTTATTTCATTCGGCGGAAAGGTTACGAATCTCTGCAAATAGTTTTCTGAAAATGGCGATAAATATGAAAACACCACAGGTTCTGTTTTTTGCAATTATTTTTCACGCAACATTTTTTTGGCAGAAATAGGTTTCTGGTGGTTTTTAACATTTATATTTATTGCGATATTTTAAAATTGAGATTTATTATGAAAAAAAGCAAATTATTTGTCATTGCATTTATTTTAATCTGCGTCGCTTATTCTATCGGCTTAGGACAAAGCGTAGAGATGAAAAAATTAGAGTCTTTTGCGGGAGAGTTCAAAAAAGGCGGATATTCGGAAGAAGGCTTCTCCGGTAACTTTGCCGGAAAGGATAAAGATACTTTTGTCATTCGCAAACGTCTGGAAAACGGCTTGGAAATCGGAACTATAACCTATAACGCAGAATCAAAAAAATACTATTTGTTCCTTTTTTATTCATCAAAACAAACATATTTTGTTGGGGAAGAAACTGTTTACGGATTTTCTTTTAAGGAAACGATTGAAAAAGATAAACCGATTTTAAAGGAAAATGGTCAGGAAATTCAGTTTGTCAACATTCGGGCGGGCGAAATGTTCTCAATAAACAGATTTCGTCCGCCATCAAGAGAAGTTTATCCCGAAGCAGCCGGAGATTTCTTTTACGGTGATCTGACCGAAGAAGGGCGTAAATTTTATGTGCAGTTTATGCTGCAAGAATTAAATCGTGTAGCAGAAAAAGACAAATTGCCGCGTTTTACAAATAGATTTGAAGACGATGCAGCAAAACTTATCTGGCTCACGAAATATTCCTACGGAACAAAAGAACAAGCGTTTACCTACGATTTTGACAAAGATGTTTATATTTTAACTCAGACTGAAACGGGAAATAACGGTCGAAAAGAAACGAAAATCTTTACCGGATATTTTGACGGGAAAAAGTTTAAATTCCAAACTCCCGGCAATAAATATACCGATCATCTGGAATATATTTACATTTCAAAATAGCAATCTGATTCAAATAATCGGATCACAAAATTACAAATCCGTGTAAATGAAAATACTAATTAAAAAAGACTTCAAGCATCTCAACACCTTTATCAAAGTGGAGGTCAGACTGAGCTTCCGCCGGAATCACACAACTGTCGCCTGATTTTAGTTGATGGTTTCCTAATTTGTCGCTGTTTATTTCAAGTTCGCCCTTGAGGACGAAAATGAACAAAAATTCTCCTATATGTTTAGCGGAGATAGTCGCGGTATCCGTTGCTTTGATAACACGGACTTCCGCTAAACCGTTTGTTGCTTTGCCGATTCCCGTATCCCGCATTTCCAAGCCTCTTGTTGGTATTTTTGTCCAGACCGATTCTTCGGCAATGTGGCGAACAAAGCGTTGACCGCCGAAAAGTCTTTCCGGCACAAATTCTGAAGTCGGAAGTTCCAATTCGTGGTCGGCAAAAGTTTCGTGAACTGCCGGACAGCCGATCTCGATCACTTCAAAACCTTCGGACGCTTCCAAAACGCGATGCCTCATTTCCGGCGGCTGCAGAACGCAATCGCCCTCTGTAAATAAAAACGGTTCGCCCTGATCTTCGTAAACAAGTTTTGCCAAACCTTTTACGCAGTAGATCATCTGAAAACGGATTTTGTGATAATGAACATAATCCGGCACTTCGCCGCCGTTTAAAATTCTTATGTGCGAAGCGATAAAACGTCCGCCGAGTTTGCCCGGAATCAAATCCCGATACTGCATATCCGCCCGTCCCTTTTCCCAAGCTTCTTCAACCCACACACAGCTCAAAACAAATTCCTGAGTTCCTTCCGGCAGATCAAATTGTTTGTGAGCATCAATCAGTTCGATGCGAATTCCTCCGTCCGGTGCAAAAATCTCCTTAGGTATCTCGCCGGAAAACGAAGCAAAATCGCACAGAAGCCGCAAAATAAAAGGCTTTTCGGCAATTTCAAGTGTGCTGTCAAAACGCAGTTGAATACCAAAACCCGATACAACCGCAACATTCGGCGAATCGGCGGGTAAGATCATTTCAAGACGAAAACCCAAGTGTTCCGTGAAAAATTCAACCGTTTCATTCAAATCCTTGCACGGCAAAACAACTTCCGCAGATTTTATAATTTTGCTGACCGAAGTTTTTGTTTTGTTAGTCATTTGAGATGAATTACATTTTGCACTGCAAATTATTGTTGATCCACATTTTGCAATAAAATCCTTTGATAAAATACAAATCGAAAAGAATTATAACAAATGACCTTAGATTTTATACGGATTTGGAAAATAAACTTGCATAAATCGGATATTTAATCTAACTTGTAATATACAAAATCACATTTTGGAATTTTAGAGTTGTTTCATTCGTGAAACGGTATTTCACAAACCACACTAAATATGTTACACTTTCTCCTGTCTTAAAAAATCAACATTTAACAGAAAATTCAGAGAGTGGAGAAAAATCAAAAATGGCTAAACAGGCGGTTAAAATGAGTATGGATAAAGGAAAAGCGATAGATTCGGCGTTGGCGGAGATCGAGAAAAAATTCGGTAAAGGGGCGATTATGCGTCTGGGCGAAAAGCCGAAGGAAGACGTAATGGCGATTTCGACAAATTGTTTGAGTCTTGATGCGGCAATCGGAGTCGGCGGTTTTCCGCGTGGGCGAATTATTGAAGTTTACGGACCGGAAAGTTCGGGAAAAACGACGCTTGCTTTGCAGGTCGTCGCTTCGGCACAAGCGGAAGGCGGAATCGCGGCTTATATTGATGCGGAACACGCACTTGATCCGACCTATGCGGGAAATTTAGGTGTGCAGGTAGATGATATGCTGATCTCGCAACCCGATTCGGGCGAACAGGCTTTGGAAATCGCCGAAACTCTGGCACGCTCGAACAGCGTTGATGTGATCGTTATTGACTCGGTTGCGGCACTTGTGCCGCGTGCGGAATTGGACGGCGAAATGGGCGATTCGCATATGGGTTTGCAGGCTCGCCTGATGTCGCAGGCTTTGAGAAAAATTACGGCGATCGTCGCAAATTCCCGCACGACTTTTATTTTTATCAATCAATTACGCTCGAAGATCGGCGTATTTTTCGGAAGTCCCGAAACGACGACAGGCGGAAATGCTCTGAAGTTTTACGCAAGTTTGCGGATTGACATACGCCGCATCGGTGCGATCAAGGAAGGCGATAAAATGGTCGGCAACCGAACCCGCGTAAAGATCAAAAAGAACAAGGTCGCTCCGCCGTTTAACGAATGCGAATTCGACATAATGTATGGCGAAGGAATCTCGCAGGAAGGCGATCTGATTGATCTGGCGGTTGATAATGATGTCATTCAGAAAAGCGGTGCGTGGTTCTCTTACGGCGAAGAAAGACTCGGACAGGGACGCGAAAAAGTCCGCACGCTTCTCAAGGAAGACCGCGATATTTATAAACGCATCGAATATGATGTAAAGGTAAAACTCGGTTTGATTAAAGATGAAACCGCCCATAAAAAGGGCGAACCGGACGAAAAGGCAAAGGAAGCAACGGCGGATGAATAAATTATTTCGTTTTAAAATAACTGTGTCAGTTTGAATTTCAAATCAATGGAAGACATTGACTGAAACCAAACTGACACGGGCAGGTATCAAACGGGCTTCGGAAGGTATATTGCAGCTGACATGGGCGACAGCTACATTGTTTAGGATATAGAATAAACGGTATTAATGTCAACACAATTTTTACATTTCCGTAATAATTTTAATATTTTTATCGAGCGTTTGACATAGCTTAAAGGCTTATTTACACTAATTGACTTGCTCATACAAAATTATGAGCAAGTCAATTTCGGCTTGGTAGCTCAGTTGGTAGAGCAGCGGACTGAAAATCCGCGTGTCGGCAGTTCAATTCTGTCCCAAGCCACCATTA